>CALOED010000198.1:0-34638 GCA_942492005.1 uncultured Saprospiraceae bacterium | reverse complement strand
TTTAAAAATTTTGAAACCATCGGAAAAACGAAAATCATCAATAAAGTGTGGTCAATTTTTCAAGTAAAAGAATTACCTGAAAATCAGCTTTATGAGACCATCAATCCTTATACATTGGACACTTTAAAGCCGATAAAGTGTAAGTTTTGGACAAAAAATGGACTACTTCGTATTCGAGAACAGCATTTGCCGCACTACGCCAATGGATTTTATAATGATGCAGAAAACAGTGTTTTTTATCTGTGGGATGATAATAATGGCTATATTTCCCATGACCGTGGCAGGAATTGGGTGCAGATAGATTATCCAGAAGCGTTGGTTGAGCGTTTGTGGCAAATCGGCATTAGACAGCGAGTGCATTCGCAAGGGCAATATATAAAAGGAGACGAGGAGGATATTGAGTTTTCTCGTGTGGAGAATAAGGATAATTTTAAAACACTCCAACGTATTGACAAAAAGACAAGAAAAAGAGAAATCATACTAAAAGTGCACAATCCATGGTACACGAAATTGTCTATTTGGGGCGATATTTGGTGTATTTCTGCGCAAGGCTATATGCTTATTTCAAGAGATAAAGGGCGAACATGGATGTATTATATTGGCGAAAATTACAACGTGGATGTGTTTGAAATCATTGATGGACAATACTTGTTTGATGGGCTGCGGCTGTATTGGATTCCTTGATTTTTAAAAGTGTAAATGATTTGTTTTTATAGTTCAAATTGTTTTAAGTATTTTGAATTCTTATCTTTACATTTTATTTAAAACCATTGCCGACAGACGGTACAGATTAAATGAATTTTACAGGTACGGACGGATTTTTTAGCTTATAATACAAGGAAAAATCCATTTTTATCCGCTTTATCGTTTTCATTCAATCCACGTTTTGTTAATCTTTTAGGCAAGTCCGAATATAGAATATTTTAGAAAAATCAATTCATGAGCAACTACCTTAACGAACTCAACGAAATACAACGAAAAGCGGTAATAACGACAAAAGGGCCAGTAATGGTAATTGCAGGGCCAGGTTCGGGCAAAACCCGTGTGCTGACTTATCGGATAGCGCATTTGATACATTCGGGCGTTGCGCCGTGGGAGATTTTGACGCTGACTTTTACGAATAAGGCAGCACGAGAAATGAAAGACCGTATCAGTAAAGTGGTAGGCGACCGAGGCAATCGGGTATGGGCTGGCACGTTTCACTCGATTTTTGCCCGTATTTTGAGGGTAGAAGCCGAAAAAATTGGTTTTCCGTCTAGCTTTACGATTTATGATACAGAAGATGCAAAAAATGTTTTGAAGAACATCGTCAAGGAAATGAACCTCGACCCCAAACAGTATCCTGCCAATATATTGTATTCTCGTATTTCGTCGGCTAAGTCTAATTTGGTTACGCCAAAGGCTTATGTGGATAGAAAAGACCTGCGAGACCAAGACCGGTCGAACAAAAGACCGCACATACACGCTATTTATGCTAAATATGTGGCTCGCTGCAAAAAGGCGGGCGCAATGGATTTTGATGATTTATTGTATCAGATGTTTTATTTGCTGCATTCTAATCCCGATGATGTGGTTCAGAAATACCGTGAAAAATTTAAATATATTTTGGTGGATGAGTTTCAAGATACGAACTATTTGCAATACGCTATCATCCGAAAATTAGCGAATTATCCGGGAAGCGAGCGCAATTTGTGCGTAGTAGGCGATGATGCCCAAAGTATTTACGCCTTTCGTGGAGCTACGATTCAGAATATTTTGGATTTTGAAAAAGACTACAAAGATCTTCAAGTATTCAAGCTCGAACAAAATTATCGTTCGACGGAACACATCGTGCAAGCTGCCAACAATATTATTTTAAATAATAGAAAGCAAATACAAAAAAAGATTTGGTCGGATAAGGGAGATGGAGAGAAGATAAAAGTCATCAAAACGGTAGAAGATAAGGAAGAGGGGAGAAAAGTGGCAGACATCATTATGGAGCAGAAGATTCGGAATCATTTGCAAAATAAAGACTTTGCGATTTTGTATCGAACCAATTCGCAGTCTCGTATCTTTGAAGAATCCTTGCGTCGCAAAAATATAAAATACAAGGTCTTTGGTGGTTTGTCATTCTATCAGCGCAAGGAGGTCAAAGATTTGATTGCTTACTTGCGACTAACCGTGAATTTGAATGACGAAGAAGCCTTGCGTCGCATTGTTAATTATCCCGCTCGTGCTATCGGCAAAACCTTGATAGAGAAAGTGAGCCAAACGGCAGTTGCCAACAATCAAACGATGTGGCAAGCCTTAAACCTTTATCAAGGCACTTCTCGTGCTACGAATGCTGCTCGTGCTTTTGTCTTTCTTATCAATACTTTTCGCAAGCGTCTCGATACTATGGATGCTTATAGCTTGGCGGTTCATATTTTTAGTAAAAGTGGACTGGAAGACAAACTCAAGCAAGACAAGTCGGTGCAAGGCATGGGAAGAATGGAGAACGTCACGAACTTGCTCGATAGTATTAAGGATTTTGTGGAAAACGATGAAATCATAGACGAAGCAACCGTCCCAGATAAAAAACTAACGACTTATTTGCAAACCATCGCATTGCACACCGATGCGGACGATGATAAAGAAGACAACGACAAAGTTACTTTGATGTCTGTGCATTCGGCGAAAGGCCTGGAATTTAAATCGGTATTTGTGGTTGGATTGGAAGAAAATTTGTTTCCGTCGTTTATGTCGCAAGACACGCCCGAAGGGCTAGACGAGGAGCGTCGCTTGTTTTATGTGGCAGTGACGAGGGCAGAAGCGTATTTGACTCTTTCTTATACCATGAGTCGCTACAAGTTTGGCAAACTGCAACGAGACATTAAGCCGAGTCAGTTTCTGACTGAAATTGATAGCCGCCATATTGACTTTTCGGGCGCAATGATTTCTTCAACAGGTGGGCTGAATTACAGTTATCCTGATGCCAGCCCAGCAAATGCAGGCGAACGCAGACCACGATATATGCCAAAGAAAAAGCCTGTTCATGTGAATGTGCCAGATTTCAAACCCGTTGCGGCAGGGCTTATCAAGCAAGGGCAACGCATTGTGCATCAGCGATTTGGAATGGGAAATGTCGAAAAAATAGATGGTGGAGTAGCTGTAATCCAATTTGACGCTGTGGGCGAAAAACGTATTATGTTGCAATATGCAAAATTGGGGATAGTGGAGTAAACTCATGGTTTCATTGTAATTAAAAAAACGCAAGATGCTTCCTGCGTTTTTTAATTACAAATCAAATAAAAATCAACCTTCAATACGCTGCATCAAAGGCAGATTTCTCATCACCAATTGTATAGTTCTAGGAATCCGTTCTTCCAATAATACCATTTTATTGCGTTTCAATTCTTCCAATATTTCAGATGTATAATGGCGGACGGTGATTAATTCTAGGTTTTCATCTCTAATGACTTTATAATCGTTTTCAATGGCAGCCAGCAATTTATTGATGCGCTCCGCATGATGATTGACGCAGATAGAAAAACTAATGGCAGAGTTTTGCATCAGATTGACACGGATGCGATGCTCTTTGAAAAGATGGAAAAGCTCACTCAAACTTTCTTCCTCCACAAAAGAAAAATCTCGCCTTGAAACGTGAAGTAAAGTTTGATTTTTTTCGACCACAACCATAGGCGGATAACGCTGTTCGAGTATCGAAGAAATCATAGTTCCTTCTCCTTCGGGCTGCAAAAAGGATTTGACGAGTAAAGGAATATCTTTATTTTGAAGCGGCTTGATGGTTTTTGGGTGAATGACTTTCGCACCGTAGTAAGTCATTTCTATTGCCTCTCGATAGGATAACCTGTCCATTTTCGTTACATTTTTGAACAAGCGAGGGTCTGCCGTTAGGATGCCCGGCACGTCTTTCCAAACCGTCATGCTCTTGGCATCCAAACTATACTAACATATCGCTGCCGTATAATCTGAACCTTCTCTGCCTAGCGTAGTGGTGAAGTTTTCGGAAGTGCCACCCACAAATCCTTGCGTCATCACGAAGCCTTTTTGGAGCAAAGGCGGTACTCTTTTATTCATTTTTTGCAAAGTCAGCGGCCAATCAATCTGGGCATCTCGGTAAGTATTATCGGTGCTAATCACATCACGAGCATCGAGCCACACCGTAGGCATTCCTATCTTATTCAAATAAGCCGCCACGATTTTGGTGGATAAAAATTCGCCAATAGATACGATTTGGTCATACAAATAGTCATAACTCTCTTGAGCATCTTCTTCAATCACCCATTCTATTTCCACAAAAGTATCATTGATACTATCAAAAATGGCATCGCCTTCTTCGAATAGCTCCTGCAAAATCTGATAATGAAACCCTTTAAGCGCATTCAATAATTCAAAAGCATCTCCCTTTTTATAGAAAAATGCGTTTAAAATATCTTCCAACGCATTGGTCGTTTTGCCCATTGCAGATACCACAATCATCAATTGCTCCGCTTTGTGATTTTCTAAAATACTCGCCACATTCTTAATCGCATCTGCATTTTTTACGGATGCACCACCAAATTTGAATACTTTCATTGCCTTTTTTATCTGATTATCCTAACCTCTTTTTGTAAATTTTTTATAGCTATTCAGCAAGCTGAGTTTATCTGCGTTGAATAGTTACAATTTTTCTGCAAATATAATTGAAGAATTGAATGATTTTTAAACAATAACTTTCCATAATAGTAGGAATATGATTTTTTTGAATAAAACAAAGCTACGTTAGGAGATATAATAAAAGATAGAATACGAGTTTCAGTAAAATGTTTTGCTAACATCAAACATACTTTATTTATATTATTTAATTTTGCACTCTAAAACTTTAGTACATCATGAAAAAAAAATGGATAGGTTGTATTTTTATCGTGCTTTTTTGCTGTATTGGAAATGAAAATTTCGCTATAATGATGCCGCAACCCATTTCATCTAAAGACTCCGAAACATCATCCATTCATAAGCAACCGAAAAAATCCAAGCGGTTTATACAAAGCATGACCAAAAGGTTTAAAAAAAGGAACACTTCAAGACCGACTGATGACTTATGGATTTTGCAAGTCATTTTTTTAGTCGCTTTCTTTGGGATTGTTACCTTTGCACTTTCTGCTATCATGCTGGCAATTTATGGGTATAGTGTCTTGTGGCTCACGCTCATGATTATTGGAGGAGTGATTGGCGTTTTGCCGATGCTCATTATTGGAGCAGCACTTTTATTTAGATATAAATAATTTGATTGCTGGATTGTTTTGATTGTTTGATTGTTGTTATTGTTTGATTGTTGTTATTGTTTGATTGTTGTTATTGTTTGATTGTTGTTATTGTTTGATTGTTGTTATTGTTTGATTGTTTGATTGTTTTGATTGTTTTGATTGTTTGATTGTTTTGATTGTTGTTATTGTTTGATTGTTTTGATTGTTGTTATTGTTGTTATTGTTGCTGGTTTAGGTGTTCTCCTTATTACTAGCAATCCAACAATCCAGCAATCCAACAATCCAGCAATACAGCAATCCAGCAATCCAGCAATCCAACAATCCAACAATCCAACAATCCAGCAATCCAACAATCCAGCAATCCAACAATCCAACAATCCAACAATCCAGCAATCCAACAATCCAACAATCCAACAATCCAGCAATCCAGCAATCCAACAATAATAACAATCAAACAATGACTATTAAGAATAACAACGTTGTCAGGTTATTTTCAGGTACAAGTTCTTATTATTTGTCGGATAAAATCGCAGACTTTCATGGTCAGCCGCTTGGCGAAATGACCGTTCAGAAGTTTAGCGATGGCGAAATGTGTCCGATGATAGAAGAGTCTATTCGTGGATATTATGTTTTTTTTATACAATCTACCTTTGCGCCATCAGATAATATTATGGAGCTTTTGCTGATGATAGACGCTGCAAAACGAGCATCGGCAGAGTATATCACAGCGGTCATTCCTTATTTTGGGTATGCTCGCCAAGACCGAAAAGATAAATCAAGAGTAGCTATTGGCGCAAAACTGGCAGCGAATTTATTGGAAGCCGCTGGTGCAGACCGTGTAATGACGATGGATTTACACGCTGGACAAATTCAAGGTTTCTTCGATATTCCTGTGGATCACCTTCAATCTACCGTTATCTTTTATCCATATTTGGAAGCCATTGGTGGCTCCAAATTTACCTTTGCTGCGCCTGATGTAGGCGGTGTGAAGCGTGCAAGAGAATATGCGAAATATTTCGGTTCGGATTTGGTGATTTGCGATAAGCACCGTGAACGTGCCAATCAAGTAGCTGGAATGACCGTCATCGGAGACGTAGTAGGAAAAGATATAGTTTTGGTAGATGATATTATCGATACGGCAGGTACATTGACAAAAGCAGCGACTTTGCTGTTGGAAAAAGGCGCAAAAAGCGTCAGAGCGGTTTGTACACACGCCGTACTTTCTGGGCCTGCATACGAACGCATTGAGGCTTCTCCGCTCGAAGAGTTGATTGTATGCGATACCATTCCATTACAAAAAACAAGCGATAAAATAAAGGTATTATCTACGGCAAAACTATTTGCACGAGCTATTAAGAACATTTGCGAACATCGTTCCATCTCTCAGTTGTTTGTGGATGATAAGGCAGGGCCTAGTATTTTTTTAGTGGTTGATGCGATAAAAATGCAACAAACCGTCTCGATGTATCGGGACGGTTTGTTGTTTTAAAAGATGGGTCTTATGATTAAAAATCATCACTTCAACACGATTTTTTATCTCTAATCTTCCTCTTCATCCGCCGAAACGGCTGCGCCTGAACTTATCGTATGACCAAAAAATACAGCATTCATCAATAGCTTATTCGTACCATACCAAAAAGCCCTGAAATTGGTATTGTCATTGAGGCAAATGGTTCTTCCGCCGCCTACACGGTTTACAATAATTCCTGCTGTTCCTTTGATATTAGCTAGATTTTCTTTTGAAATATAACCATTCAAAATTGCCTTTTGCGTATAAATCACAGGAGTTGCATAAGGATTGTCTGGAACTTTCATAAAACTCGTGCCTCTATGAAATACGGGTAATTTATCTTCATGATAGCCATACAGCAAAGGATTGGTCAAATCCACATCTGTTTCAAAAATAGCTCCACCAATTACGTTGCGTCCTCTATCTGCCGAAAGTTCGCTATAAGGTCGGCGTGCGCCAAGTTTTGCACGACCGCCACCGATAAAATCTACATTGGCGAGTTTATTGAGCTTCGCCCAACTGATTGCGCCACGATACACAATTAAAGTATTTCCTTTGCTAATCCATGCTTTTAGGCGTTCTGCGGCATCATTGGAGTAGCCACCGTTTACCATAATTATCGTGTTGTATCTATCGAAATCCATATTATCAAAGCGGTCAGCATCTACTTTTGTTATTGGCATTTGGTAGCGTTGGTCAAACAAATGCCAAACCTCGCCAGCATCGTAACTAGAAGCACCTCCACCCACGACTATCATCGTTTTGGGCAAATGCAAGGTTTCCCAACTTGGGCTACCGAGCGTAACGCCTTCCGTCGGCATACCCGTTATCATGGGGTAAATATCCAAATGATTTTTTGCTCCAATGTCTAACATCAATCGGTGCAAAGCATTTTTATCTAAAGATTGACGAGCCACAGGCACCATGATAGTTCCCACATCGAAAGACTGCACGCCATCGCCCGTTTGGATTGCAAATGGCTTGCTCGCTACTTTTGCAATCAAATTATTTTTCAAAATTTCATTCAATGCTCGTGGCGTATAATATTCGTCCCAACGGAAAATATAAGCGTAGTCGCTCGCTTTGCCATAAAAATTGGCTTTAGGAAATTCAGAATTATTGACAGGCTGCCCAAGTGTGGGCGCACCGCCATTGATAGCCGCATAAGGCATATTGAATGCCAACGCCAAATTGAAGCCCGAAACATCGTAAAATAAGCTATCTGTAAAGGTGGTGCGCTCTTCAAAAATGGCTTTTATCAAGCGGTATTGAGGCTGGTTGAGCGGTACGATGTAAGTGTTTTCTTTTGAAAATGACTTGCCATTGCCCATTACATCATCCTTCGCTTTATAAATTTGGATTTGGTGGCGCAATAACAATTCAATAAAATGCGCTGTTCGGGTTTTATCATATTTATCACCAAAAGCATAGGCTTTGAGATTGTCAGATTTAGCTTCATTGATAGCCGAAGTATAAAACTCACGTTGCCAGTCGAGGAGTTCTTTTCGGAGTTGAAAGCCTGCTTCGAGCGTCGTCAAGGAAGTAGTAAATTGATTTCTGATGGTAAATGGAAACGTCAAAACGCCATGTGCGCTCTCCTGATAATGTCCCCGTGAACTGGCTTGTTCAAACAAAATACCGACTGCGCCATGCACATCGGGGTAAGTAGAGCCTTTGCCATAATAAAAATCATCAAAATTCTCTTTGGTGTAATACAGCGAACCGATTTTGTCCAATCCTTTGGCGTGAAATTCGGCTATTTTGCCTGTGAGTTCTTGGTTTTTGAGTGGCGTGATGGGGTGCGTGCGAGAAGGCACGCCCGGCTGAAAAAAGAACGTGTTGTTCGTTCCCATCTCGTGATGGTCAGTGAGTACGTTGGGTTTCCATTTATGAAAATTATTAATCCTGCCCTGACTTTCAGGGTGTTGTGTAAGCAACCAATCTCTATTCAAATCAAACCAATAATGGTTGGTTCTCCCTCGTGGCCAGGCTTCATCGTATTCTCTTTCGTTGGGGTCAGAGACCATCGTATGGCTTTTGTGCGTATTGACCCAACTAGAAAAGCGGTTCAGCCCGTCGGGATTGAAACTAGGGTCGAGCAAAATAACGGTATTTTTCAGGCGTTCTTCGATGTCGTCGCCTTGTGCTGCTGCCAAATAATAAGCGTAGAGTAATGCCGCATTTGAGCCGCTCGCCTCGTTTCCGTGAATGGAATAGCCTTGATACAGCACCACAGGCATCTTTTCGGTATTCAAATCTTTGGACTTGGTAGGGTCGGTGAGTTGGACGTGTTCTCTTTGAATTTTTTCAATTTGTTTGTGGTTTTCGGGAGCAGTGATGGTGAGTAACACCAACGGGCGATTTTCATAGGTGCGAGCAAAAGTTTGTAAAGTAACCCGCTCAGAGGCATTAGCGACAGCTTGCATATAATAAACAAGTTGGTCGTGGCTGACGTGCCATTCGCCTACTTCATAACCCAATATTTCTTTGGGTGTGGGTACTTTCGAGTCGTATTTAATTCCCTTTGGTAAGTAATAATCGAGGGAGGCTTGGGCAGATAAAAAAGATAAATTTGCCAATAACAAAACGGCAGTAAAAATGTATTTTTTCATCGTGTAAGGTTTTATAAGTTAGAAGTAGCCCAAAGGTAAAAGAAAGTATTGAAATGTGGAACTTGTCTGCCAAAGGCAGGTGACGAATATATTGGAACGTTATTGATTAGAAAATTACGACTTTCCCTTTTTTATACATAAATTTAAACCATGAATCGAAGAACATTTATATCAACAACTTCTTTTGCAGGAATGGGTGCGATGTTGCCTTTCGTTCCAACCTTTAAATACTTGAACCAAATGGAAATAACGGATATTCTCGAAAACTTGGTCGTGCTTTTTCAAGGCGACTCTATAACGGATGCAGGGCGACACCGTGCGGCATATTATGCGAATCAGCCAAATGGACTTGGGCAAGGTTATGCTTTGCACGCAGCTACAAACCTTTTGGGCAAGTTTCCGGCACGCAATCTTAAAGTTTACAATCGAGGAATCAGCGGCAATAAAGTGTTTGAATTGGCGAACCGTTGGGAAGAAGATTGTTTGATGATAAAGCCCGATATTTTGAGTATTCTAATTGGGGTGAATGACTTTTGGCATACCATTGATTTTAATTATAAAGGCACTTCCAAAACTTATGAGACCGATTATAAAAAACTACTAGAGCGCACCAAAAAAGCCTTGCCAAATACAAAACTCATTATCGCAGAGCCGTTTGTACTCAAAGATGGAACTGCAATTAAGCCCGAAAAGTGGTTTCCTACGTTTAAAGAATATCAGGAAACATCCAAAAAAATGGCAAAGGAATATGATGCGGTTTTTATTCCGTACCAATCCATTTTTGATGAAGCAATCAAGCACGCACCGACAAGTTATTGGTGTCCCGACGGCGTGCATCCTTCTATGGCAGGCAGTTATTTGATGGCAATGGCATGGTTAGATGCGTTTATGGAAATAGCAGCGCAGTAGTTTTTTTTAAAGAATGAAGAGTTATTTCTAAAAAAAAATAGCCGCCACACGCTTTAAAAACGTGTGGCGGCTATTTTTTTATCTTCTAACCCTACTGCCTATAATTCAAAAATATCATGACATCGGGAGTAGTTTCGCTGGCTTTCTCTTCCATCAGATAATGCCCTGTTTCAGGATACATTTTAAGTTTGGAGTTCTGCAATGATTTATGAAAATAAGAAGCGTGTTCGATAGGAATAACCTTATTTTCCGTTCCCCACATGATGAGTGTCGGCGCTTCGATGTCTTTGATTCGGCGAGTACGATTGTAATCTTCTTGACTGATTCTATCAATAAATGCTTTGCGGTTGCCCGTTCTGCGGAGCAATTCATAATGGCGTTTAACTTTTTGAGTAGTTGCTTTTTCGGGGTTGAAATAGTTTTGCTTGACGGTTTTTCGGACGGTGCTTTTTGGTGTAAACCACCTGAAACGCTTTTTTTGAATGCCACTACCCGAAGCCATTTTTTCCATTGGCGTTTTTTCTACGCCTTCCATGGGGAAGCCCGAAGGACTAATCAATACCATTTTTCGGACTCGCTTAGGATACGCCAACGCCAATTCCCACGCCAACCGTCCGCCCAATCCATTGCCCACTACATAGCAGCGTTTTACGCCCATTTCGGCAAGAAATTCATCCAAAAAATCTCGATACATTTTCATGGAATAATCTGCCTTAGGGTGCGGGCCAGTCAGCCCAAAGCCGGGCAAATCCACCCGAAGCACTCGATATTCAATCTGCATGGTATCCGCCCAATGGTCGAAAGCATGAAGCGACGAGCCAATATCGTGCAACATCAAAATACAAGGCGCACGTTCTGCCCCTTGGTCTCGATAATGAACGTTCATACCATTTATCATGGCAAATTGAGAATCTTTATTGGCGTATTCTTGCCGTAATTTTTTTGTCGCAAAATCTCGCTTAAAACAGCCACTCAGCGCAAAAGTGCTGATGGCGAGCAAAATTATAAAAAGGTGTAAGTGCTTGGGTTGCATAGGTCTTATTTTATCAAAAACAATGAATGATGATTCGTTATTCAAAAGCCGAACTTAAATGACTTCCTAAAATTACGAATTTATGATTGTTTTGTAAACTTTGGCTCAAAAAGAGCTTTTACTTTTTTCTTAATCGCCAAAAGAATCCGCCCAAAACAACTACAAGACTTGCGCCAATCCACGAATAACTCCTAAAAAAAAGCCGTTAGTTCTCCAACTAGCGGCTTTTTTTTGGGAGTATGTTGAAATTTAGAATGCTCTTATTCTATAATATCCCAAGTATGGTCAGCCAATAATTTGACGTGGGCGATGTATTCGGCGAAAGGCATTCCACGCTTGCCCCATTCGTGTTGTCCAATGAGCGAAAGTACCGTTTTGCCATTCTCACGAGCATACAAATGATAAGCATGACCAATGAGCGGCTTGAAGCCCATATCTGCCAAATAGACCTGCTCCGAAATGATTTTGCGTTGTTTTATCTTTTCGGCTTGCGCTGCGAGTAGCTCCATTTGCTGATAAAGTTGGGTCATTTGCATATCGGTTTGCTCCTCCATTGCTTTGAGGGCGTTTCCTTTCACTCGCCCTTTATCCATGGGCTTTATGACCGAACCGCCTACGGTGTGGGCATAGGGCAATAGTCCAGGGTTTTCGGCTACTTTATCTATATCTATCGGATTAACGAAGTCTTTTTTCTTTTTTGACATATTACTTTACGGTTAATTGCTGTATTATTATACTGAAATATTGCTAAATAGTTATAAGGGGAAGTCTAACAAAGAGGGTGTTATTTAGTTTTGCAAGTAATGAAAAGATAGTGATTTTATAACTCAATTTTATCCTCTTGCCTTCGCTGGAGGAGTAGCACATAATCTTTTCCTTCATAAACTGTCTGCCGCTGATTGTATTGTAATTGATTTTCTACTCTCGTAAAAATCAACTCACTGGTTTCATCTTCTACTTCGATTACCCTTAGTTGGGGTTGCAAAAAGCGCAAATACAAAAACACATCTTGCGTTGGCAAATCATCGTCGCATCCCAAAGAAGATACATTTCTAATCACTTCTTCATTCAACGAAATGACGGGCGGATAGGTTTTGTCTTTTACATAAAAATCCAACTGCCCCCAAAATGCGACGACCAATAATGCAATGAAAACATAACGAAACCATTCTAATTGATGATTGAGATAAAAAACACTCGCAGCCGTAGTAATGGCAATAAACGGCAAGGCAAACGCCAAATATTGTTCGTTTTGGCTAAGGGTGCAAACAATGGCTAGGCTTATCCAGATGCAATTGGAGAACAAAAGCAATTGTATATTAGGTTTCAAATCTTCTCTTGCGAGCAAGTCGCCAATGGTAAATACGCGCAATCGAGGTGCTTGAAAAGTGGGCGTGTAAGTTTGAATGCCCGTAGTAAAATGGGTTTCAATAGTATTTTTATTATTAAACATCAAATACAAACCTATGGGAATAGATAGGAAAAATAAATAATGCCACCATTCGTATTGTTTGGCGAGGTAGGTAAAAAATAGAAAGGCATTCCAGGTTTCAAATTTTAACGTATAACTTAAAAATTCTTGGTATAAATTGGGAATATAAGTAGCGGAAACTTGCCAGTCGTGCATCGCCAACCAAAGCAATGGGAATACTGAAAATATCAAAACGCCTTTCCAAAATTGAAAACCCGACAAGTGTTTTCCGAGTTGCCGACGCATTGCCATATATGCGATAATGCCAAACAGAAACACCAAAACGCCAAAGCCTTTACTCATAAAACTCAAACCAAAACACAAGGCTGACCAATAGATGGATTTGTGATGTTGGAAGTCGTGAAATTTTAAAAAATAATACGTACCAGCTACGGCAAAACAAGTAAAAATAGCGTCGTATTCGCCTAAGTCTTCGATGTGTCGCCCGACCAAACCTTTGACAGAGAGCAAGATAAGACAGGAGAAAAAAGCAAAATCAGCTTGTTGGTATAAACGAATGAGGCGATATAAAAAGAAAAATAAAATCACCGTAGCCAATGCCATGGGGAAGCGAAGACCAAAAGCATTGTAGCCAAATACATTGAAGGAAGCGGCAGTGAGCCAAATAGAAAGTGGTGGTTTGCTGTGCCATACATCGGCTTGATTGCCATAAGTCAAATGAAAAAAACTATCTGAAAACAGTAACTCGATAGCATTTACGCCATTGCGAGATTCTACGGCATCGAGTAGGGGCGCATTTGCCGTTTGAAAAAAAGCAAAAAACACAACAAGAGCCATCAAACCCAAAAAATAAACATTATCATAAGGTGTTTTTTCAATATTTGAATGCCGCATATTCTCTTGCTTTTATCAATTTTACGTTTAAACAATTCAAAAATAGATTTTTTTTGCAGCTTTTATTGGTTCGTTGGCGATTTTTGCCAGCTTGCCGAACTATCCTTCTATTTTGAAAAAAGCAAGATTTGAAAAAAAACTAGCGAGGCTACATCTGCGGCCTCGCTTTTCAGACTATAAACTAAAATTCCGTTACTCCATAGTTTGACTCCAGCTCATCATCAAAATCACCTTCGCCCAATGTTTTGGACTTGTCGAGGGTTTTTTTAGTTGTTCAATTTTGGCGAGATGAAGGGCTTCTGCACGCCCTTTTCCTTCGAGTTTAAATGTCCAAAATAGTGAGGTAAGCTCAATCATTGCTTCCTCATCTACTTCTCCCAAGGTATAAATCACGCCCGAAGCCCCTGAAAACCAAATACTTCTACTAATAGCAGCTATCCCGTTGCCAGGGTTATATTCTCCGTCTCCGCTGTGGCAGGTGTTCAGTATGACGACGCTGGCGTTTAAGTTGAGTTGAGCAACTTCTTTGAGCGAGAGTTCTACCGATTGCCCATCTTTGCCTAATGCCAAAAATAAAAATGGCTTTTCATCCTTAGTATTTACGCCATGACTAATAATATGGATGTATTTGGCAGTTGGAGCTAAGTCTTTCAACTTATCCTTGTTCATCTCTTTTCTCATCAGCATATTCGTCTTGAAGCCTTTTTCTTTCAATTGAGGTGCTAAGACTTCCTTTAAGAAATGTTCTGAGTTGGGAAGACTTCCGAGTTTAGAATACTTATTGCTATTAAATTCAACTGGACAACAGCCCAAGAAAATATCGTCCAGTTTTTTTGAAGCTGTGTTTTGCCCCAGACGATTGATGAATAAAAAAATACTATAATGATAAATAACCATTTTTTCCTTCACGAGATAAGGCAACAAGTACATTTTATCTCGTGAAGGCTGCGTGAGCAATACCTCAAAAGAAAGCGTGTAAAGCTCCCCGTCGGGTATAATTATCCAATGTTTTTTATCCTTTAGAGGCTGCTCCAAAGGTTTTATCAACGAAATGTATAGGTCAGCCGCCAGTTTAGAAAACGGCTGATTTTTGAATTCGTCTATCGTCGAGTTTAACTTCTTAATTGCCCTTTCTAAGCTATTAACTTTTATGTCAAGCTGCTCGAAGTGAAGGCTATCGGACGTGATACCCATCACATAAATATGTCGTTTTCCGTAGAAATAAGTCAGAATAGCACTTTCGGGTTTGATATTGCCTTGTAATTTTTTCAAATCTACTATTCTATCGCCATATTTCATTTCATAGTAATTCGGATAGTTTTTCTTTATTGTTTTCTTAATAGTAGTCAATTCCGAGTTGAAACTTTTTAAGGAATTTTTCCAACCTCTGCCTAAAAATGCTTTTTGTTTATTCCTTTCATAAGAATGGAGTAATCTTTTTTCTATATTGATAATTTGCGGAATAATTCTTCTTTCTTCTTTCAAAATCTCTTCGGATACCTGTTCTTTTTGAGCCAAGTCTGAGAGAATACGTTGATTGAGTATATAGCTTTTGCTCTTCTCCATAAACTTATAGAGATGTTCGAGGTAGTCGTCTTCTTTGCCATCCTTCAGTTTCAGCAATTCGCTGGTGATTTCGAGTGCCAATTCAAAAGCATTTTTGCATTTTGTGGCGTATAACTGTATCAAAGGTTCTGATGAATAGTTATTGATAAACTCTTCTGAAATGGGTAATACGAATTTTTTAAAAATCTCGTAGCCTTGCTGCAAAGTATCTAATCGGCTGTTATCTTTTTGGTACATTTTAAAATAACATTCCGCTTGCAATACCCATGTTTCAAAAATAAACCGCTTATTCTGTGATTTTGTCATATAAAACCGAGATAAAGAGAAACTAATAATTCGATTGCGAGCCAGCTTATATTTCATCTGACCTATTTTTTTCTTTATCATACTTTCAAATGGCTTAAAGAAATTAGTATCGGCCGTTTCTAAGTATTTGAGTGCTTCGTCAAGTTTCCCTAATTGAATATAATTTTGAGCGAGATAGTTATAGTTTTTAAGTAAATCGGGATGCCTGTCTTTTAAATGTTTACATCGAATATCCAATGCTTTTTTTTGATTTTGGGCTGCATTACTATAATCTTTTTTATCAAAAAAAACACAACCAAATAGAAAATAACCTTTCGCTAATAATAATTCATCGCCTATTTTTCTAGCAATATTCATCGCCTGATTAATCTTGCCCTCTTCTGTTTCTGGCCGCTTTTTTTTTCTTTCAGCCTCACTGATATTGTAAAGAATTTCTACTTCCACGGATTCATCATATTCACTGTTGGCTTTAAGGGTATTCAAAGCCATAGTAAAGATACTAGAAGCGGCACTGTATTCTTGTAAAATGAATAAACACTCGCCATAATGTATATACATTTTAGAAATATTAGAATGCGCCCTCATTACTTTTTTGGGGTAAAATGTCTTGTAAGTCTCTAAGGTAGCTTTAAACATCTTTTCAGCCTCAACTACCTTTCCTAATTTGAGCAGGCAACGAGCAATATTCAAATTGACCTTAGCTATAAGGCGATGATTCTCTCCAAAAAACTCAGTTCTAAGATTTTTTACAGCGAAGAACCGCTTCAATGCTTCTTCAAAATGTCCTTTTTTTCTTTCACAAACAGCAATATTGATTTCGATACGAGCAAAATAATAGTAGTTAGTAGGCTCAAACTGGCACAGAAGCATTTTTTTAGCCTCTTCGTGCTTCTTTATAGCCGCATCCGTTTTATTTTGTTTACGATAGCAAAATCCTAAATTATTAATAGAATGAGCAATAGAGTAATGATTTTTGTTCTTCGTGCGGTATGCTTTATATCTAAGATTCAATGTTTTTTTATGCCGTTTGATAGCTTCGTGAATCAGTGATTTATTGCCATAATAGTAGCCGAATTGTTCAGCGAGGAGGGCAGAAAATACTTTTAATCGGTGTTCGTCAAAGCCAGATGCTTTTAATTTTGCTTCTACTTTTTGGGCTTTGTAACAATATTTAAGTTGCTTTTCATATACCCCTTGAATAGCCATTTCTTGGCTAAAAGCTATAAAGAGCAGCCCTTTCCGAAATACGTCATTGTTTTTCTTAATGCTTTTTAGTGCTTTTCTATACGCTTTGCACGCATTTTCACTACCATTCTTATTGAGTTGAGTAAGGCAAATTCCTCGATTTAGGTAATAATCGGTCCAGCCTCTTGTAGTAAAATCATTTGGGTCGGAAGGCACTAAACCTATTTGCAGGAGGTAAGGCAAGGCTTCGTCGTACTTGTAAATGGCTTCCTGAAAATATCCTAACTGTTGCAAAATTTCTCCATACAACAAGCAAACGATAGCTTTTATTTGAATAATATCTGTCTTATATAAGTTCGCACTTAGGTTAGATACTTTAGATTTTGCGCCCAATAGTTTGCCTATATCCAATAATCTAATAACTTCTACTATTGCTGTGTTGAAATTTATAAATGACATAATTGTAAGTATTAGAAATACAATAGATGCCTGTCAATACCTATAACCGATATTAAATCACTGCAAAAAAAACTGCATTTCGATGGAAAATGATACTTTTCAAAAAAAGCTAGAAGGTATGAATCCGCCATTCCTTTTTTTGAAAAGAGTAGATACTCTTCTTTTAGATAAGACCTAAAAAAGAGTGAATTAGGAAAGATATTTTTAAAAGGAGGACTTGAATTTTACACACTGATTGCTGTATAGAAAAAAAAGGAGATAGCGTGCAACTCAGGTTTGAATATACAATAAATAAAAATAATTACAAAAATTTTCCCCAAAACGGTGAAAATTTGAGTTTATAGTATTAGAACAGCAAAAGAAAATGATTTGTAATGTGTAATAAAACTCGTTTGGAAGATATACTTTATTGAAACGTCTAAATTTCATCAATTCAAAAAAAAACGATAAGACATTTTTCCAAAACAGTAGAAAATCGAGTTTATAGAATAGAACAACAAAAGAAAATTTAACAAATCACACCTTAGGGATATACTTTATCAAAACGTCTAAATTTTATCATTTTAAATACTTGGATAACTAGCCAATGAGTAAGCAATCGAATGCGACTACTCGAAGCGACGGTCTAATTATTTGATACTAGCCAATAGCAAAAAAAACACTCTAGCAATGCCTAGAGGCTACTTTGCTGCATTAGAATTTTTCAAATGACAACATAAAAAAAATTGGAGGCAATTCCGCTGTGAATGCCATTGGCGGAGCTATATCCAATTCTTAGTATCCTTTTATTCACTACTTTAAAATTTAGAACAGATGATTACATTTAAATTTTTAACAGCTCTGACGCTTGCGTTTTCTATAAGTTATATTAATGAAGTGCCGCTTGTTGCTTCGGAAATAGAATCACCAGAGCATACGATTATCGTCCACATTGTAGGGCGCACCGCATCGCCAACCATCACGATAGAAGCGGAAGCCGAAGTGCTAGAGGTCGTGATTACGGATGAAAATGGGAATGAGGTATATGCTACGGTTCAAATCACCTCTGTAATGAGTATAGATATGAGCAGCGAGCCAGCAGGTAGTTATACTCTTACCGCCTCAACATCGAGCGACGTTTTGGAATATACCTTTCAAAATTAATTTGAGAAAAGAATAAACAGAAGTTAAAGATTAGACGTTTTTTATTGCAAAGGGAGCGGCAAGGCTAGGCTGCTCCTTTGCTTTTTATAGCTGATTTATTTTTTCTATCAGCCAATCTTCATTAGAAATAACCTTTCCAAAACCTGCCAGTTCTTTCAAGAAATCATCCTTTATCGCTTGTTTTTCGGCTTTTCGATAGCCAGTCAATGTTCCTTTTTTATGATATAATTTTTGGGTAAGTTGAATAAAATTCATATTGCTATCTCGATAAATTTGAGCTATTTCTTCATGCCTTTTCAAGTAGCTTTTGTAATTAGTCAATATTTTATCAAATGAAACATCATCTACCTCGTAGTAAGATTTAAGCAAAATATTTTTTATACGAATACTATAAATATACTCTTTTTTGTCCAGTTCTTGAAGCTGTTTGATGGCATCATTATATTCTTCATTTTCAAACGCTAGGCTTGCCAAAGTTAGGTTTTCTACATTCTTTCGTTCATCTTCATGAATATACTTCAAATATTTATCGACCATATTTTCCTGAATCCACGTCAAATCCCTAGCCATCAAAGCTATGGTGATGATATTATTATACAAGGGAGGTTGCAAATAGCCTTCATGCAGCATTAACTCTTGAGCGAGACCATATTTATAAATATCTAAAAGCACAAACAAAGCACCTTCCATTTTTTCGTTGGACATAATTGAGCCTATATTAAGTAAGAGGCTAAATATGACCTCATGTTCTTTTTGGGGAATGTGTTGAGTGTTCTCTTCTAAGTTTTTAATAATGCCTTTGTATTGATTGACATAACCAGCAGTTTTGCCTTGTTTTTTCTGACTTAGCAGCTCCAATTTTTCCAATAAAATCAGAATATCTTTATACAGTTTTATGATAATGTACTGATGCGGATAATAGCGTTGGAGTACACTGACGTAGTTTTTTACTTCTTTTAGTCCGTCTATTTCAAAAGCATATCCCGTTTTTAAATGCTTATGAAGGGCATTTTCGCAGGCGGTTTTTAGTTTTAAATTCAAAAAATGAAGGTTAGCTTGTTCATTAATATTCTTAAAAACATCCACCGCAGTATCCTGTTCTCTATCCAAATTAGGATGTTGATAATACAAGGTATAAAGCTCAAGCAACTGAAAGTGTTTTTCGATACCCAATTGCCCATCACCTAAAAGTGCGTTTTCTTTTTCTTTAAACAAATCAAAAAACAACTCTGGTGTTCGACTTGTCGCAATTGCCTTCAAGAAGAGCAAGTCAGATTTATGTTCTTGTCTTTTATCTTTTAGCTCTTCTTGAATAATAAATTGCTTCACTAAAGGAGATGCTCTAGCCGTTATATTATCGAATCTTTTTTTAGGGTTTGAATGTTTTGAAAACAATTCCTGAGCGATATATTCTGAATTGTAACAGTTTGGGTCTTCAATTTCTGGATAAAATTGAGCATAATATTTCACAAGATTGACTATATCTTTTGTCTGATTGATAATGGGGGCTTGTAAATATCTTATCAATGCGTTTACTTTTTTTCGGTCATCGAAAGACTTTAGTAATTTTTGAACGATAAATTTTTGAGACATTTTTTTGTTCTTAAAAACAATAGCTTTGAAGGCGAATTAGAAAAGGTTTCTAATCCTTTTGAAGAATTGAATCCAAGTGGTTAATTATCTAATTTCCTTTGCTATTGATGGTACTATGATAGACAACGATAATATCGAAAAAAGCTGAATTAGGCAAATAATAGACATTTTTTATCCTATTTTATTTATCGGTTATAAAACATAAAGTCTATTTTTTTTTTGTATAAAAAATGATTTCAAATAAGAATAACGCACCTCATTCGTTAGAACTAAAAAATAAGCAACAAATGAAAATGAAATATTGGACGATATATATATTATTGTTAATCACAAGCGTCAGCCTCAACGCTCAACAAGACTATGTAACCAGAAAAACGGCGCACAAAAAAGCCATCAAAGCCTACAATAAAGCAAACACATACAATAGAGCAAGAGACTACGGAAACGCCATAAAAGAACTAGGCAAAGCCATTAAAAAAGAACCTACTTTTTTGGATGCTTACTTGCTTCGAGCAGATTCGTATTACGCCCTTCAAGACTTCTCAAATGCCGAAGCCGACTTTGAAAAAATATTGAGCATTGCGCCCGATTTCAATCCTCGAATCAACTACGTAGTCAGCATCGTAGAAGCACAACAAAACAAATATGACGAAGCCGTCACTCACTTACAAACCTTTTTGGAAGCTAAGCCACAAGGAGAAAAAATCACGAAACAAGCGCAGAAGCGATTAGAAGATTACACTTTTGCGGCAAAAGCCATCAAAAACCCAGTACCATTCGACCCCCAAAACTTAGGCGAAAACATCAATACTCCATTAGCCGAATACCTGCCAACGCTTACCGCCGATGGTCAAACCTTGATTTTTACCCGTAGAGACCGTTTTCAAGAAGATTTCTATGTGTCTCAATGGAAAGATGGCGCATGGCAGCGTGCCGAAAACCTAGGGCCACCCATCAACACCAGAGAAAACGAAGGCGCAGAATCCATTTCAGCCGATGGGCAATTTTTGGTATATACCGTTTGCAATCGAAAAGAAGATTACGGCAGTTGCGATTTGTATTATTCCGAATGGAAAAATGGCGAATGGACAACGCCTAAAAATATAGGTGCGCCTATCAATTCGGCAGCATGGGAATCGCAACCGTCACTCTCTGCCGATGGTCAAACGCTGTATTTTACATCGAATAGGAGCAAAAATAAAGATATTTGGAAAAGCAAACGCCTAGCCGACGGCACGTGGAGCAACCCCGAAAAACTAAGCATTAATACCGCAGGACACGAAGAAGGCCCATTTATTCATGCCGACGGACAAACCCTTTATTTTACCTCTACGGGTTATCCGGGTATGGGCGAGGCTGACTTATATATGTCTCGCCTTCAAGCCGATGGCACGTGGGGAATGCCCGAAAACTTGGGCTATCCGATTAATACCACATCGCAAGAAGGCGCACTGATTGTCAGCCTTGACGGCACAACGGCTTACTTCTCTTCTACCAAAGAAGGTGGCTATGGCGCAGTGGATTTATATAGTTTTGAAATGCCAAAATCCATTCGCCCCAAACCCGTTACGTATGCCAACATCAAAGTATATGATGCAATTACCAAACGGCCGCTTATTGCAAATATGGATGTTGCCAACCTAGAAACATCGCTTATTCATACTTCTATGGTAACGAATGCGGCTGGCGAAAGTCTGATTTGTTTGCCAATGGGCGTTGATTATGCTTTAAATGTCAATAAAGCGGACTACTTGTTTCATTCTGAAAATTTCGCACTCAAAGCAGAAAACTCTCGTGACGAACCCTTTGAATTAAAAATTTATTTACAAAAAATACCGAAACAAGAACCCACGATTACTATCAAAGAAGAACCTGTCTTGAAACCCATCATTCTAAAAAATGTGTTTTTCAAAACAGGGTCGGCAGAATTGGAATTGGCTTCCCAGAGCGAATTGGACAAACTGGTAGGGTTACTCAATGAAAATGAAACGATGAACATTCAAATCAATGGACATACAGACAATGTTGGTTCAGTTGCCGACAATTTGAAATTATCCGAAGCACGAGCAAAAGCCGTGGTGGAGTATTTAATTACAAAAAAAATACCTGCCAAACGCTTAAAATACAAAGGATACGGCGAGACTTTACCCATTGCAACCAACGATACTCCTGATGGCAGACAACAAAATAGACGTACTGAATTTGTCATTATGAAATAAAAATCAAAGAATTTGCGGACAAAATGCGGGTTGAAACGTTTTAGTAAAAAGCATTTGAGCTTTTTACTTTCAAAGAAATCTTCTACTACCATCAGACAACCAAAGTAGAAACATTCACGTTTCACTTGTAAATTCTAAATTTACAAAGCACAGTTGTATATTTATCCAAATCTAAAAGATTTTTGACAGATGATATTCACACCATTATGAGTAGCATCAATAATGATTGATAAAAATAAAATGTGTTTGGTAATGATGGGACACATAAAAGTTTTGAGCAAGATAAATTCAGTTTTCTATGAAAAGAATAATAAATAAAATACCAATATTAACCTTCATTTTTGCATTGGCATTTTGCAATTTGGCAGAAGCCACACACAACCGTGCAGGTGAGATTACATTCCGACAAATCAATGATTTGACGTTTGAAGCGACCATTACGACTTATACCAAAGAGAGTAGCGTACAAGCCGATAGAGATAGTTTAGAACTCTTTTGGGGAGACGGTACGAGCCAATGGGTAGGCAGAAATAATGGACCCAATAACCAAGGAGAATCCTTAGGTAATGACATCAAAAAGAATATTTATTCCGCTATTCATACCTATCCGGGCGGTGGACAATACACTTTATCGATGACTGACCCCAATCGGAACGGAGGTATTTTAAATGTTATTTTCCCTTATTCCGACCAAGTGCCTTTTCATCTTGAAACAATTTTGACTATACTAAATCCATTTTTTAGTGGCTACAATACATCTCCTATTCTCACCAATCCTCCTATTGATGATGGTTGCGTCAATCAACCTTACAAACACAATCCAGGAGCTTACGATTTGGAAGGAGATAGTATAGCTTACGAACTAATAGTTCCGTTGCAAGCCGTAGGCGTAAATGTAACGAATTATCAATTTCCAAATAATATTGGTGGCGGCGGTCAGCTATTTACTTTAGACCCTGTTACGGGGACACTACTTTGGCTTACGCCACAGCAAGCAGGAGAATACAATGTGGCTTTTTATATCAAAGAATATAGAAATGGCGTACTGATTTCGAGAACCATTCGAGATATGCAAATTACAATTGAAAGTTGTAATAATCGTCCACCAGTGATTGAAAAAGTAGATGAAATATGTGTAGTGGCTGGCGATACGATTGAGTTCAATGTATTGGCAACTGACCCCGATGCGGGACAAATAGTAACCCTAACAGCAATAGGCGGGCCAGTGCTTCAAGATGGTACTTTCTTTGCACCTGCTACATTTCCTCAAGGCAATCAAGGCAATCCTGTAGGAGCTATTTTTAGATGGATTACACAATGCGAACACATTCAAGACCAATATTATCAAATCGTATTTAGGGCAGAAGATAACTTTACCTTGCCCGGCAATCAGCCACAGCATTTGACCGATTACATGACGGTGCGGATTCGGATAGTATACCCCACCGCCTACCGATGTGCAAGCAGATGTTCAGAACGGGCAAGTAGATGTGAGTTGGGATGGCGGATACATTTGTAAAGATCTCGGACAATTTCTTTGGGTTTAGCGTTTGGCGACGAGAAGGCAGCAATCCGTTTCCTTTAGATACTTGTAGTCCAGGTTTGGCAGGGAAAGGCTATACCCGAATTGCAAGAAAACTCTCTGACCTCAATACTAATGGAAGGTTTTCTTATTTGGATACCGATGTAGAACGAGGGCGATTTTATTGTTATAGAATAGTAGCGGATTTTGCAGAATTTACGCCTTCGGGGCAGCCTTTTAATATTTCAGAAGGGCTACCATCGGATGAAATCTGTGTGCAAATGAGCCGAGATTTGCCACTAATGACGAATGTAAGTGTAGATGTGACGGGTTTTGGAAATGGCGAAATGTACGTTCGTTGGTCCAAACCGAACCCACTAGATTTGGATACCATTCAGAATACTGGCCCGTATGAATATCGCCTGTATCGCTCCGATGATTTGAATGGAAGCAATATGCAATTGATAAATACATCGTCAGCGAATATGTTTTGGCAGTTGAACGATACGATTTATCAAGATAGCGGACTGAATACCAGCGGCACGCCTTATAGTTATAAAGTAGAGTTTTTCTCAGGTGGCAATTCGCTCGGCGAAACCAGCGTGGCTTCTCAAATATTTTTGACGGTAAATAGCACCGACCAAAAAAATATTCTCTCATGGGCGGAAAATATTCCGTGGGAGCATTTTACTTATACCATTTTCAAAAGAGACAACCTTACCGGACAATTTGATTCCGTTGCTCTTACAACGGAGATTTTTTATGAAGATAGCAACCTCGTGAATGGTATTGAATATTGCTATTATGTGCGAGGAGAAGGTTCTTATAATATTCCGGGCGTAGTTGATCCGCTTATCAACTTATCGCAACGGGCTTGCGGTGTGCCAGTAGATACAGTGCCACCTTGTCCGCCTGTTTTGACGGTTTCTAACAGGTGTAACGATGCAAACTTCCAAGGCACAGATTTTCAAAATAATCTCAATTGGACCAATCCAAACCTCACCTGTGCCAACGATGTGTTGCAATACAATATATATTACACACCAGTCAATGGAGGTGCATTTACCATTATCGAAACGCTGGATGGAGCTACCAATATTAGTTATGAACATTTTGTAGATAACTCGATAGCAGGTTGCTATTATGTGACAGCGATTGATTCGGTGGGCAATGAGAGCCTTCCGAGCAATGTGGTTTGTGTGGACAATTGCCCTGATTACCGATTGCCGAATGTGTTTACGCCAAATGGAGATGGCCCGAACGACCTTTTCCGCCCGTTTGAGTATCGCTATATCGCTCGAATAGACATGGTGATAGTAGATAGGTGGGGAACCGTAGTTTTCCAAACGACTGACCCTGACATCAATTGGAACGGGAAAAACCTACAAGGCAAGGACGTAGCAGAAGGCGTATATTATTATAAATGCGTGGTGTATGAGTTGCGAGTAGATGGAGAAGTGCCGAGCGCAGATATTTTGAGCGGCTACATTCAGATTATCAGAGGGAAATAGTTTTGCAGTTTGCAGTTTTGGAGTATAAAAAAAGGTTTCAGCTACTGCTGAAACCTTTTTTTATATGTTGTCCCGTTCAGAAATAAGGTTACATTAATCCATTCTATAATTGGGGCGCAACAAAGAATGCGTATAGTGTTCGTTGATGATTTTTACAATATCTTCCACTTCGTCCACTATTGGGATAAGGTCTAAATCTTTCGGGCTTATCGTTGCATTTTGCTCCAACATGATGTTGGTTATCCAATCTTTTAATCCTGACCAAAATTCGCTACCCACCAGAATGATAGGAACTTTATCAATCTTCCCCGTTTGTATTAACGTCAAGACTTCAAAAAGTTCGTCCATAGTACCGAAGCCACCAGGGAATACAACGAAGGCTTGTGCGTATTTTACAAACATGACTTTTCGCACGAAGAAGTAATTGAAATTGAGGTTTTTATCTCTATCCACGTAAGGATTAGAACCTTGCTCGAAAGGCAATTCGATATTGAGACCAACAGATGGGCCTCCTTCGGAATGTGCGCCCTTGCTGCCTGCTTCCATGATACCAGGCCCACCACCTGTAATGATTCCGTAGCCCTCCTGAGACAATCGGTAGGCTATTTCCACTGCTTTTTTATAATACGGATGGTCGGGCTTAGTACGAGCCGAACCAAAAACAGAAATACATGGGCCGATGCGATTGAGGCGTTCAAATCCTTCTACAAATTCAGCAACTACTTTAAACATGGTCCAAGAGTTCTCTCCATCTATTTCTGACCATTTTCGTTGAGGTTTATGATGTACTACATTGTTTGACATATTCTTGATGATTTTATTTTACGATTAAAAATTTGGGGAAGTTTCAATATACGAGTTTTAAAATAAAATGTTTCGTGACAATCTAAATTATTTGTTTTGCGCTTTTAAAGATAGGCAAGTTAATACTTTGTGTGAGCTTATTAGAGTTATGAAATTCCTTTTTTTTGTGCTTTAAAACTCTATTATAGCTATATTAGGATATATTATAATCTATATTTATTTAAAAATCAGCAAGTATTAAATATGTAATTTGGACTAATATTTGAAGTTTTATATATGAAAAAGAAAGATAAATATATGATTGATTTTTATGGGTTTTTTAACGTTTTTTAACTAAAAAAGTGACATTATAATAATTTAAATCTATAAAAAAACAGAACATAAGGAAGCAACGTTTCATGGCTTAATAGCTATCTTTACAGCAACATAAATTAAGTAAGGATTCAGCAATCATACAGATTTAGTTTACCCAAACCAATACAATACAACAAAGTACTTTTATGAATTCTATGAAGAAGAATGCAGCTACATGGTTATTAATGCTTTTACCGCTCATAGCACTAGCGAACAACTCAGACGGCTCTATATTTCACAAAGGCGATTTTGAAACCATCAAACAACAAGCCTTGCAAGAGGGCAAATTAATTTTCGTAGATTTCTATGCGGATTATTGCTATGCTTGCAAACTGATGGACGAAACCACTTTTGTTGATGAGCGATTGAAAGATTATTTAAAAGATAAATACATTCCTTACAAAGTAGATATTCTTGTTGATTTTGATGGAATTTCACTCAAGCAAGAATACAATATCACCGTTTTACCTACCATTTTAGTATTCAATTCATCGGGCGAGTTAGTAGGCAGATACGAGACAATGCTCGGGCCTTCAAGAATGATAAATGAATTGAGCAAATACGATGTGCCTAAAAATAGAATTCAAACCGGAGAACCTATCTTAGCTCAAAAAGAGCAAGAAAAAGAAAATCCGTTAACTGCCGCTCCTATTCCTGTATTTCCGAAAGATAAACCTGCTGAATATAATAAAGTACAACCGCTTGCTGACGAAGTTGCGCCTCCTACGGAGAGCAAAATCCGACCTTTTGTAGATGATAATGCTATTCAATCAGATGAATCTAGAATCAACGGACACATTATGAATAGTGCCGATGAAAAGGAAGAAGAGGTCGTGGAAGAAAATTTGGGATTTGTAGATTTGGAAGCAGAAAAGCCAAAAATACTTCCTAAAAGTGACACCAGGCTAAATGTAAGCCCTACGGCTACTTTTGCTAGCAAAAAGAAAGAATATCAAGCACCCAAAGAATTATTGGCAGAAGGCTTATTTGAATTTACAGTAAAACCATACCCGAATAATGGCTATGGCGTACAAATTGGCGTTTTTGCTCAATACGGCAACGTGCTTAGAGAAGTGCAAAAACTTCAAGGAAAATTCAGCCAACCGATATTAGTAAATATCAGTAATTTTGAAGGGCGAGTAGTTTATAAAGTGATTGTAGGCTCATTTGAGACACGCAGAGAAGCTATTTCATTCCGTAGAATGATGCGCAAAAAAGAAGCTGATGGGGTAATTAAAGATTTGGCTTCCGTCAAATTAGCCAACTAATCTTTTATAGAACGCACATTATATCAGTAGATATTTGCACCATTGAATAAGGCTTGCAAGTTATAATTAAAAAGACTATCTTTGTGAAAACAAATCGGGAGAGGGAACAGGAATGTTCCCTCTTTTTAATGGGTGATAGTGAAAAAGATGGAAGAGCAAATATTAAAATTATTAGAAGAAAAATTTCAAGAAGAAGGCTTCGAAGCACTGTTTTTTGTAGAAATGAGCTTCAACGAAACCAACAAAAAACTTGAAATATTTTTAGATAGCGACACTACATTGAATATAAGGCAATGTGCTAGAATTAACCGCTACCTTCAAAAACATATTGACGAAGCAGGCTGGCTAGGCGAAAAATATATCTTAGATGTTTCTTCGCACGGCGTAGGAAAACCCCTAAAGATGAAAAGGCAGTATTTCAAAAACATTGGCAGAAACATCGAGGTAAAACTAGAAGACAACTCTACCAAAGAAGGAAAACTACTTGAAGCCAATGAAGAAAGAATAATACTAGAAGAGCAAGTACCCATAGCTCCTAAGAAAAAGAAAAAAATAGCACAACAAACGGAAATACCGTTTACTCAAATAAAGAAAACAAAAGTTAAAATTTCGTTTAAATAATAAAACAAGGAATGGCGAAACCTTTGAATGCGCTTCATTCCATTTAGAAATAGAAAGATATGAGTTTAAGTTTGAAATTGGTCGAGTCATTTACTGACTTTAAAGACAAAAAAAATATAGACCGCCCAACTATGGTGCGTGTATTAGAGGACGTATTTCGTACTTTAATTCGCAAGCGTTACGGGTCTGACGAAAACTTTGATGTAATTGTAAACATCGAAAAGGGAGACTTGGAGCTTTGGCGAGTACGTGAAATCGTAGGCGACGGGGAAGTAGAAGACGAAAACGCTCAAATTTCTATTTCTAATGCTCATAAAATAGAAATAGACTACGAAGTAGGAGAGGAATGCTACGAGCAAATAGATATTTTGGTATTTGGAAGAAGAGCCATCATGGCAGCACGCCAAACCCTTATTTCTCGTATTCTCGACCTAGAAAAAGATGAAGTATATAGAAAATATACCGAACTCGTAGGCGAACTAATAGTAGGCGAAGTACACCAAATCTTGAAAAGAGAAATATTGGTAATAGACGACGCAACAGGACACGAACTCATTATGCCACGAAACGAAACCATCAGAGGCGATTATTTCCGAAAAGGCGACATGGTGAGAGGCGTAATACGTGAAGTGCGTATGAAAAACAACAACCCACAAGTTATCGTATCTCGCACTTCCGAATCATTCCTAGAAAAACTCTTAGAGCAAGAAGTACCAGAGATAGAAGATGGTTTGATTACAGTAAAAGGAATTGTCAGAATGCCGGGCAATCGTGCGAAAGTAGCCGTAGAATCCTACGACGACCGCATCGACCCCGTAGGTGCTTGCGTTGGTATGAAAGGCTCACGTATTCACGGTATTGTCAGAGAGTTGCGCAATGAAAACATTGATATTATCAACTTTACAAACAACACCAGCCTCTACATACAACGTGCGCTTACGCCAGCAAAAATCACCAATATCGAGCTGGATACCGAAAACAAAAGTGCAGCCGTATTCCTGAAACCCGACCAAGTATCATTAGCAATCGGTAAAGGCGGTATGAATATCAAACTCGCTGCGGCACTCACGGATTATAAGATAGACGTATATCGAGATACCGAAGATTTGACGGATGAATATGATGTAGATTTGGAAGAATTTTCTGACGAAATCGAAAAATGGATGATAGAAGAACTCAAATCCGTAGGCTGCGACACCGCAAAAAGCGTATTGATGTTATCGAAAGATGCGCTAGTACGTAGAACGGACTTAGAAGAAGAAACTATCTTACATATTATAAAAGTATTAGAAGCAGAATTTGCGTCTTAGCCAAGTAAATTCTCGAAGAAAATGTTGTTAGTGTATTAGGTTCGTCCAGCGCATTAACAACATTTTTTTATACAACATTTGCTCTTTTTTTAATAAAATTGTTAGAAAAAAAACGAAAAGTGAATTTTTTCTAAAAAAATTTAGTTATTTAAAAGACTTGTATAAAAGATTAGTAAAGAAAATCATTATTTTTTGAAAAGATTGAAATCCATATAAAATATTGATTATTAGCAATATACTCCAAATTACATTTTTAAAGAGTTTCTATTTTGCAGTATGATATTGGCAATTTTACCTTCATTAAGAATGAATTTCATTAAGAATATTGGCTTTACTATAATTTTAAATTTCATTTTAAAGGATTAATCCTTTAATTTTGCAATTCATAAACTCTTAATTCTCTAAGAATTAAAAATTTATACAAGATTTTCTGCTCATTAGTAGGAAATTTATTTTATAAAATGAATAGATAAATTGTCGTTTTTATTCATTTTCTGATAACATTTATCTATTCAAAACGGCTATTATTTTGACAAATAGAGAGCAAACGGCTTTCCAATTTCTTAACAAAACTTTATAACTAATATGTAAACTATAATCTTTTGCTTTAGAAACCTTGCCTTTTGCTTTCTTACAATGAGTAGCAAAACATCTATATGTCGAAACGTTTAATTAAAGTTGCCAAAGAACTGAACGTTGGCACCGCAACAATTATCGATCATCTCCATAAAAATGGATTTGATATTGAAAACCGACCTACGGCCAAGGTTTCTGAGGAGATGTACAACGTACTCCTAAGGGACTTTCAAAAGTCTATTGCTATTAAGGAAAAAGCTGATAAACTCAATATCGGCTCTCGAAAACGCAAAGAAGCAGAACAAGCTGAAAAAGCCGCTAGAGAAGCAGCAAGGCTGGCAGAAGCAAAGCGTAAAGAAGAGGAACGTAAAGCCCTAGAAGCAGAAAAGCAAGCATTGCTCGAACGTCGTAAGAGAGAAGAACTCGCTAGAGTAGCAGAGGAAAAGAAAAAAAGAGAAGAAGAACTCGCCAAAGAAAGAGCAGCCAAAAGTAAACTTGCTGGTGTCAAATTGGTAAAAACAGTGGATATTGACAAAAAAGGTAATATCGTAAAAGACGATAAAGAAGCCAAAGTCGAAGAAACCGAGCTTACAAAGAAGAAAGTGGTATCTCCTACCAATAAATCTACATCTGACGATAAAAAAAATCAGAAAGAAATCGAGAAGAAGGAAACCCCTCCTGCTCAGAAAGAAATGCCTATGGGCAAATCGCACGAAGAAACACTCGACCCGGACAATCCAAATGTTGTAAGAGCTGAAACACCTACATTAAAAGGTTTGAAAATCAAAGGTAAAATTGATTTGAACCGCTTTAATAAAAGACCGACTAAGAAAAAAGAAAAAGACAGCAGGTCGTCTGATAAAAGTGGGCAGAAAAGCAACAAAAAGAGAGAAATTCCTAAAGATAAAAAGGAAGTACAACCGGGAGAAAAAGACCGCAAACGTCCGCAGCCGATAGCCTCGTCAGAGGATTCGCCTAAAAAACGCAAGCGTAAACGCAAAAAGATTATTAAGCCAGATGAAATCGTAGAAGAAGGCACTGGTAATAATACAGGCGGAAACAACAACAGCGGCGGCAACAATCGTGGCCAAGAACTGGACCTCCGAGAGATAGACCTCACCGAAGAAGAAGAGACCTTCCGGTAAGAGGAAGAGCTGGCGATAAAAAAGATTCTAAAGAAGCGGTTTCTAAAAAAGAAATTGAAGATAAAATCAAGGCAACTATGGCGCGCCTCTCAGGAGGTGGTAAAAACAAACGCCAAAAATTGCGTCGTGATAACCGTGAACGAATGCGTGAGCGGGAAAAACAACAAGCCGAAGAGAGTGAAACAGGCAAATTACAGGTATCAGAATTTATTTCTGTTTCGGAGTTAGCCAGCGTCATGGATGTTTCGGTGAGTGAGGTAATTACTACTTGTATGAATTTGGGCGTGATTGTGTCTATCAATCAACGTTTGGATGCCGAAATTATCGAATTGGTAGCCGAAGAGTTCAATCATGAAGTAGAGTTTATTAGTGCCGAAGAGCAAATAGAAGAAGAGGAAGAGTTTGAAGACGACCCAGCAGACTTGAGAGAGCGTGCGCCTATCGTTACAGTCATGGGACACGTCGATCACGGTAAGACTTCTTTGCTCGATTATATCAGAAGCGCAAATGTAGCCGACGGCGAAGCAGGTGGTATTACGCAGCACATCGGAGCTTACGAAGTAGCTGTGGGCGAAAAGAAAAAGAGAATTACATTCTTAGATACTCCAGGTCACGAAGCCTTTACGGCAATGCGTGCGAGAGGTGCGAAGGTGACGGATATTGCGGTAATCATTATATCGGCAGATGATAGAGTGATGCCTCAAACGAAGGAAGCCATCAGTCACGCTCAAGCAGCAGGTGTTCCAATGATTTTTGCTATCAACAAAATAGATAAGCCAGGCGCAAATCCAGAACTTATCAAGAAGGAATTGGCAGAAATGAACTTGCTAGTAGAAGATTGGGGTGGTAAATATCAATCGCAAGATATTTCAGCGAAGAAAGGTATCAATATCGACGAATTGCTCGAAAGTATTGTATTAGAAGCTGAAATCTTGGAACTCAAGGCAAATCCTGTGCGTCCAGCAACGGGCGTAGTATTGGAAGCCTCGTTGGATAAAGGTAGAGGATACGTGACCAAGATGTTGGTGCAAAATGGTACTTTGAACGTCAAAGACCCAATTGTAGCAGGTTCTTATGCAGGTAAAATCAAGGCGATGTTTAATGAGCGTGGTAAACGCATCAAAAAAGCAGGTCCAGCATCTCCAGTATTGGTATTAGGATTGAGCGGCGCACCACAGGCAGGCGAAAAATTCAAAGTAGCAGGCAGCGAGCAGGAAGCTAAATCTTTGGCAAACAAGCGAGAGCAAATAGCTAGAGAGCAGCAACAGCGAGCAATGAAGCGTATCAGCTTAGAGGATATTGGTCGTCGTTTGAAATTGGGTAACTTCAAGGAGTTGAACTTGATTATCAAAGGGGATGTAGATGGTTCGATAGAGGCATTGTCCGACTCATTGCTGAAGCAATCAGTAGAAACGGTTCAAGTAAAAGTGGTTCACCGAGCAGTAGGCCCAATCAAAGAATCGGATGTATTATTGGCTTCGGCTTCGGATGCGATTATCATTGGTTTCCAAGTAAGACCTTCGCAAGGTGCGAAAGCATTGGCGGAGAAAGAAGGAGTAGAAATCAAATTATACTCTATTATCTACGAAGCTATTGATGAAGTGCGTTCTGCGATTGAAGGAATGCTCGAACCAACGAAAGAAGAGCGTGAATTGGCACAAGTCGAGGTACGTGAAGTCTTTAAGATTAGCAAAGTCGGAAACATTGCAGGTTGTTATGTGAAAGAAGGAAAAATCACTAGAGATGCGTTTATTAGAGTTATTCGTGATGGCATCGTAGTATATCCTAAGAAGGAAGGTGTTGTCGGTGAATTGTCTTCTCTAAAACGTTTCAAGGACGATATGAAAGAAGTGAAATTTGGATTTGAGTGTGGTTTGACCATAAAAGGCTTCAACGATATTGAAGTAGGCGACGTGATAGAAGCCTATGAGATAGTGGAAGTGAAGCAGAAATTGGCAAATCAAAATAAAATAACCACAGCTTAGCAATGAGCAGGTTCTTTTAGTCAATTCAAATTTGATTTTATACAAATAAAAGCCTTTACTTGAAAAAGTAAAGGCTTTTTGATTCCTATATGTAGTGCCAACCCAACGCTCAATCTACGTCATTATCACAAAATGAAATGTGGCTACCTCTTAGAATCCAACAGGTGAAGCCATTCAATGGCTTCACCTGCTGGATTCTAAAGGCAAGATTTAAAAAAAATCGCTTAATTCAAAGACAAAGCAGGTAATACAACTCTAGCCGCATTATGAAATGCTAACGGATAAATTTCTACCCTAAAATAAGGCATTAATGGTAATCGTGCCAACACTTCCATGACTTGCTCTTCGTCTTTACCAAGTAGCGTAATCCATAGTTTTGAGCGATCGAGTGCTAAAGTATAGCCTGTAAATATTCCTGCCTGAAAGAGATTATTGACTTCTTCTCTTTGCTCAGGTATCAAATCCATAAACTCTTCGGTGAGTACTTCGGGCAAATCGCAAGTGATCATATATTCTACCATAATTATATATTTTTTAATAGACTTTATTCAAAAAACTAAATCCTATTACATAACTAACTGATAATGAAGATTCACAAAGCGGCGAAGCCGCTTTGTGAATAATGGCTAATACAGTTCTATTTAAAACACCTAGCAAATCAATGAAGGAACTCTTGATGCTAAGTTTCATATTATTCAAAAAACATGAATCATACCACTAACTAAGTATGAATCCGTAGTATTGTAGTAAAATAACGCCAGAAGAGGCTTAATTGTTTGAAAATGAGTAGATTAAGTTGTGTTAATAGGGAGTTGTTAAAGAATAGTTATTCTTTATGAAAAGGGAGAATACTGAAAAATTAGCAGCATCACTGACATATTTTCATTATAACTACACAAGTGCTGACTCCAATAATGAATTATCTTGCGATTTGGATTGTACTTTAGGCAATTCTATATAAAAAATAGTGCCTTTATAATCGGACTCAAACCAAATATTGCCTTGATGCGCATTTACGATGCGTTTGCAAATAGCTAACCCTAGCCCTGTCCCTTCGTATTGCTGTTGATTGTGTAGTCGAGCAAACATTTCAAATACCTTTTCTTGATAGTGCATCGGGATGCCTATCCCATTATCTTGAATGGAGATAAGGATATTTTCGCCTTGGTCTTCGCTTTTTAAAAGTACTTCTGGAGCAGGCGATTCATTGTATTTGATACCGTTTTCTATCAAATTTTGTAAAAGCAACATGATTTGGGATTCGTTGGCTTCTATCATCGGCAAAATACCTTTGGAGACTTCTGCTTTTTGCTCTTTAAGAGTAGTACTCAGGCCCAAAATAACTTCCATAACAGCGTCATTTAAATCCGTAGGCTGAAATGACATTTCCTGTTTTTTCATTCTCGAAAAGCGCAAAATATCTTCTATCAACCGATACATCTGCTGCGAAGCC
>CALOED010000197.1:0-16518 GCA_942492005.1 uncultured Saprospiraceae bacterium | reverse complement strand
TATGAAAATTCCATTCATTACTAATAATGAAGCGACATTTTACATTGCATAATTCCTAACACCATTTATATGTCAAAACATAAAAAATCAAAAACTAAAGGCAGAAAATTATCTGCTTCCGAACTCAAAAACTCCATTTTTAGGCTTTTCAAAGCCACTCCTCGAAAACGTTATAATGCCAAGCAAGTCATTAATAAATTAAAAATTGACAACAATCGAGACTCTGTCGAAACTGCTTTGGAAAAGCTAGCAGAGCATAATCAAATCATACAACTCTCCTCCAACAATAAGTATAAATTCAATGTAAATGCTGCTCCTAATGGCGAAAAACCACGCACGGAAATAGGCATTATGGATATGACGCAATCGGGTGCAGGCTTCGTAGTCAGCGAGAATCTACCCGATAATGATATTTATATCCATCAAAAAAACCTCAATGGCGCATTGGATGGCGATACCGTAAAAGTAACTTACGAAAAACGCCCAGGTAGAAATAGAGCCGAAGGAAAAGTAATAGAAATCATTGAGCGAGGTGCAGAACACTTCATCGGTACGCTCAATCTTTCAACGAATTACGGCTTTGTAGTACCCGACAAAATCAATATGTCCACGGATATTTATGTGCCATTAGAAGATATTCGAGATGCCAAAAATGGCGATAAAGTCGTTGTGAAAGTCATTAAATGGAACAATAAAAAACAAAAAAGCCCGATTGGTAAAATCACGGAAGTGCTTGGAAAACCAGGCAGCAACGACGTGGAAATGAAAGCGATTTTGATACAAAATGGCTTTGAGTTGAGTTTCCCAGAGGAGGTAATTGAACAATCGGAAGCACTCGGAGAAGAGATGGACGCTCGTGAGATAGAAAAGCGTAAAAATTTCAGAGACGTGACTACTTTCACGATTGACCCCGATACCGCCAAAGACTTTGACGACGCACTTTCTATACAATATTTAGAAAACGGACATTGCGAAATAGGCATTCATATAGCCGATGTGACGCATTATGTGCAGCCCGAAACGCCACTCGACAAGGAAGCCTATAAGCGTTCTACTTCCGTTTATTTGGTAGATAGAGTATTGCCGATGTTGCCCGAAAAACTTTCCAACGGCTTGTGTTCTTTGCGCCCGAACGAAGATAAATTTACATTCTCTGCGGTATTTACTTTTGATAAAAATGATAAAATTGTCAAAGAATGGTTCGGCAAAACCATCATTCATTCTGACCGACGATTTACCTACAATGAAGCCCAAGAGTGCATTGATACAGGAGAAGGCGATTTTGCGGCAGAAATAAGAGTATTGAATAGAATAGCACACAAACTCCGCAAACAACGCTACAAGGAAGGCTCTATTTCATTTGAATCGCCAGAGGTCAAATTCAAATTGGACGACGACGGCACACCTACCGAACTCTATGTAAAAGAACGCAAAGATGCCCATACACTTGTCGAAGATTTCATGTTGCTTGCCAACAAAAGAGTAGCTGCATTTGTGGGCAAACCACGAGAAGGAATGGCTAAAATTCCTTTTGTGTATCGTGTGCATGATACGCCAGACTTTGGAAAAGTAGAAGATTTTTTGAAGTTTGCCAGCGCATTGGGCTATAAAGTAAATATTCAAACGCCCGAACAAATAGCTGCGGCCTTCAACGGGCTTTTGGAGGCTGCCAAAGAAAATCCAGAATTGGCAGTACTTGCGCCACTAGCCATTCGCACAATGGCAAAAGCGGAATATTCACCCGAAAATATTGGTCATTACGGCTTAGGATTTTCGTATTACACCCATTTTACTTCGCCTATTCGACGCTACTCGGATGTCATGGTGCATCGCTTATTGGAGAAAAATTTGAATATCCGAAATCCTTACCGAGCGAAAGAAGATTTACTAGCAGAACAGTGTAAACACATCTCTCGACAAGAGCGCAAAGCAACCGACGCAGAACGTCAATCCATTAAATACAAACAAGTAGAATATATGGAAAAACACATCGGCTCGGTCTTTACGGGTATTGTCAATGGCTTCTCGGAGCGAGGTATTTTTATAGAAATGAAAGAAAATCTCTGCGAAGGCATGATACAAACGGATACGCTTTTTGATACTTTCGTGCTGGAAGAAAGCCGCCTATCCATGAAAGGCAGACAAACTGGATTTGTCATCAAAATGGGCGATGCGATTAAAGTAAAAGTAGTCAGTACTAATTTACAAAAACGCCAAATCAACCTAGAGTTAGAAGAATAAGAATTAACATTTAATTTTCATATTTTCTAGTTTATTTCAATTTATTTGCTTATGTCATTTTTTTTACCTATATTCAGGCACTTGATTTTTTAAAGGAAAATCAACCATTTATATATCATTTTTTAAATAATTCAGAGTATGGCAAGAATGAAAACCAAACCCTTTACCAAAACGGTAGGGACGTTTTACTTTAATGTAAAAACAAGAGATATGAATATTACTATTCATCGCACCTCTTTAGAAAATGCCAAACAAGCATTTATGGTTTATATACGTCAGGGCAAACAGTGCGAATGGCTAGGCAAATGGAACGGCAAGAAATTTATACCCGTGGATACCTCTCTTGTAATGGCATAATTAACTTAAACAATACTTTCATAGCAATCCTATATATTTTTTAAAAATAGTATTGCAAAAATAGGCTTTATAGACTCAAGGTAATTTTAGGATTACTGAATGGTTTGTAAAGCCTTTATTATTTTTACCATAATTCTAAAAATACGGTCAATAGTAAAGTGTATTGATATTTTTTGTAAATTGTGCTACGTTTTAAATTACTCAAATAGATAAAAAACCGCCCAAAACTCAAAATTATAAAATGAGAGTAGAATTATCACACGACATATTAGCCAAAAAGGTGTATGAAAAGTCATCCTCCGATGATAAAATGCTTCGAAAAGCGGAGACTTTTATTCGTGAGCGACATGAGTATTTTTTGGCGCAAGGTGTGATGCTGGGCAAGTTGGATTTGGAGTATATCAACCCCTATTTGAAAGATGTAGATATTACTGCGCAGCAAGAAAAATTTATTGCCAATTCTCGAAAAAAAGTTAAACGCTCCGAAGGGCGAAAAATCATTAATGGACTATTACTTATCGTATTGCCAATCCTTTTAGGCTTATTAGGTTGGGCATTGTACCAAACACATGAAGCTAATCAAGCCCTTAGCAGAGTAAAAATCGAAAAAAAGAGAGCCGATAAAAAAGCAAAAGAAGCAAAAGAAGCTCAAGCATTAGCTTTAGATGAAAAAAGACAAGCCGATATAGAGCGAGCAAAAGCAGAAGAAAGTAAGGATATAGCCGTTCAGCAAAGTCAGATAGCTGCCCAACAAAGAGCTATTGCAGAAAAGCAAGCCCAACGAGCAGCTAAAGAAGCTCAAAAAGCTAAAGCAGCAGCAGCAGAAGCCGAAAAACAAAAAAAACTCGCCGAAGCCGCAGCCAAAAAAGCAGAAGCTGCTAGAATAGAAGCCAACAAACAAGCAGAACTCGCTAAAGACAACGCTAAAGCAGCTAAAGCAGCCAAAGCAAGAGCCGACGAACTCGCCAAAGAAGCCACCCGATTAAAAGAGATAGCAGACAAAGAAGCCGCACGAGCTAAAAACTTAGCTGAAATTGCTATCCAAAAAGAACGAGAAGCAAGAGCTTTATATCTCGCCTCTTTGGCAGACAATGCCCTCCGTTTGGATAAAGGTATCATTGCTTACAACTTGGCTAAGACTTCGTGGGAACTAGACAAAAACCTCATGGCGCAAAAGGTGCTTTTCGATTGTCAAAACACTTATATTTCTGATAAAAGCATTTTTCAAGAATATCAAAAACAAAACTTCAAAAGCTACGTAGAGCAGTCTCAAAGCCGATCTGACATTAAGTCTCAACAAAAAAACCTCAATACTTGGGGTTCTAAATTTCGCAACCGCATCAGCTTTGACGGGCCATTTGACCTAGCTACTTTCTCGCCTGACCGCCTGATGATAGCTACTATCCTCTTCCGAAAAAAACGAGTAAAAATAAGAAGTACCTCCGACGGGCAATTAATTTCTGATATAAAAACAGATGCAAACGTTAAAGCAATTCAGTTCTCACAAAACAATAAATACATCTTACTCATCTTGGATGATTACAGTTCGGAATTGCGCAAAATAGACGAAGAAGGTTCGCTTTTGGGAAAATTTCAGCATGAAGCACCTATAACCTCTGCGGAATTTTGCCCGAATAGCAACGAGACGTATATCGCTACGGTTTCTAATGATAAAACGGCTAAACTTTGGAATGGCAAAGGCACTTTGATAAAAGAGTTCTCCGTTTTTTATCCCAATTTTGAAGTATTGCCATACATTGACGGCGAGCGAGTGCTTACATTAGATGCAAACGGATTGCCGCAATTATTGAATGTAAAAACAAACGAAGCTACTACCTTTAAAGTCAAAAAAAATTCGAGAGACGACTCAGGTATGAAGGCTGTTTTTTCGCCTGATGGAAGCGTTATTCTTACTCAAACGCAAGACGGCAACGTAGAACTTTGGAATACCGACGGCAGCAATCGAGCCTCCATCAATCATAAAGGCAAACTGGATGTTGCTAAGTTTTCGCCTAGCGGTAAAGAGGTTTTGACTTCTTCCGCCTCCGAACAATTCGCTGAACTTTGGGATTTGAAAGGTAATTCTATCGGAAGATTTTACTATAATGGGCTTGACCCTATCAACTCCGTTGAGTTTTCTAATGACGGGCTTCGAGTACTTATAAGCAGAACGGCTATTGCTAACCTTTGGGGCGTGCGAGGCAGATTATTGTACTCTTTTGACCCTAAAAAACCCATCGCTAGTGCCAGCTTTTCATCGGACAACAAAAGTGTATTAGTAGCTACCAAAGACGGCGCATTGGATATTTGGAATATCGTGAGACCAGAAGAAATTATTGATTATTATGATAATGTAGTCCGTATTCGAGGACTTACCGACGATGAAATATTAGAATATAGTTTGAAAGTCTCTGATTTTAAATAGTTTTTAAAACACAATAGGCACATAGAAACAAGTTAGACTGAAAATCATTCTACTTTATTGCTATGTGCCTATTCTATTTTTTACAAAAAAATCATGCGTCTAAAGCAACGCTAGACAAAGTCATTTTACGACACAACTCTCTTCATTATCTAAAAATCTGAAAACAATCAATATATCGCTTTGCACGCATTTTTCTACGCACATTTGGGTCTTTATCGAAATTAATTGCTACTGAAATTTCATGCGCTCCATTCGATTGTGCGCTCAATTCTGATACCGTAATATCATAACTATATCCTACTTTGAAAATATAATATTGCATTCCTGCCAATAAGATAACGGCATCTGAATTGCCAAATGAATAGCGATACCACGCACCACCAAATACATTGCCCGTACTCGCATAAGCACCTGCCAATGCTTGACGAAATGCGCCTTGCTGCACATACATCACATTAGGCGAGATAAAAGTACCCTCTAGGTATTTTTTATGATTTTTTCGCAAATTAATCTCCGCACCTCCGTGAATTGTCCAACGAATAGGCAATGCCGACGCACTAAAATCATTGAAAAAACTCTCATCCGGCCCATTCAAGTGCTTAATAGAAACACCACCATAGTAAGATTTATTATAAATCAATGCGCCTGCCGAAAAATCTGCATACGTTTTATTGAAAGAGTAAGGCGCATCTTCCGCAGTCGGATTCACATTTCCACCGCCATCTACCGAACCCGTCACGGGGTCAAGTTGGTCAAGGAATACCAATTCGTTCCAGTTCAGTTTGAGTTGCGTCACGCCTACTTCCAAACCGCCTTTGACGTATAAATCTTGCATTTTGAATGTATAAGCATAAGCACCATTTACTTTTGTGGTATTATAAAGTCCGCCTCCTGCTTGGTCAGACAATATCGAAACACCAAAAGCACTCCGCATCTCAGGCACTAATTGGTCATAAGATGCCGCATAAGTAATATAAGCATTATTCAAAGAAGGCCACTGGTTTCGATAGTTCAAAAAGAAGCGAGGCGCATAAGTGCCGCCCGTCAAAGCAGGATTGAGCTGCATAGGTGCTGCAAAAAATTGGCTAAAAATGCCAGGGTCTTGTGCTTGCGCTTGTGGCATAGATAGCACCAAAAGAATAAGAGCAACGAGTAATTTTCTAGGCATAAGGCACTTTTTTTATTTTTTTTAACAAATTAATTTGCAAATTTTCTTTTCAATCGTTGTACTATTGTTTCCGTAAAAATAGTGTATTCTTTATCTATTCTTACTTCAAAGTATAAAATAGATACTTGAAATATGGATAAATGTCTTGAAGTATAAAGATTTAAACCAAAGCAATATTTATTATTGCATCAATGAAATCTTGTATTTAATTGTCCGCCAACATTCAATAGCGATTTTTTTTCGCATACATTCTACTAGGACAAAACGTTTGAATCTAGATGATTAGGTTGTAATAGCTAAGACATTTATCAATTATATGGAAACAAAACGCATAAAACTCAATTTTCTGACAGCGTAAACATGATATATGATAAAATAGCTACACAAAACTATTTCCTTACTTACTTAATTTTAAATGATGTCTCTATCAATTTATGTTAGCTGACCATGATAAAACAACATTCGAAATTAGATTTTTTTAAATTGAGCCTGATATGAAAAGTTTAGTAGCTTTAGGTATGGTATTTTTGTTGGTAAATAGCCACACGTTTGCCCAGTCCAATACCATTCCCTTGAAAGAAAACCTACAATGGCAAGATGCCATTGAAATCAACAATCAAAAAATCCTTTCATTTAATGATGCCAGTTATTCGCTCGAACACCCAACGCTTCCCGTTGTCATTCAGCGTTTTCCACTTCCTAGCTACGGAAAATTAAACGTAGAAATCGTGGATGTAGTCTATGCACCATTAGAAAAAAACACGCATCCCGACGACCAATTCCTTTCCAGTTCCATTCAATTTAATACAAATGTGAACATCGGAAGGCGAGCGGCTATCGGCGAAGTCTCCTTTATTCCTATCAGAAAAACAACCACAGGTTACGAAAAGGTTATCTCTTATGAGTTGCGAGTAAGCCTTCGGGCAGAAGCGATGCCTTTAGGTAAAAATAAGCGAACAGGTAGTAATTCTGCTCTTTCTGATGGACAAATCTACAAAATAGCCGTTAGCAATACAGGTATTCACCAACTCACGTATAGTTTTTTGAAAAATACCATCGGGATAGATATTGATAATATTGACCCTCGTACCATCAAAATATACGGCAACGGAGGCGGTATGCTTCCAGAGTTGAATAACGCACCTCGCATTGATGATGTAGCCGAAAACGCTATTCAAGTAGTAGGCGAAGGAGACGGCAGCTTTGACCCGGGCGATTATATCTTATTCTATGGCGAAGCATCTAGCGTGTGGGAATATGCCGAAGCTAATGATAGAATGGTGCATCGCAAAAATTTATACACCGATAAGAATCATTATTTTATAAAAATAAGCAGCGGCAACGGCAAACGAATAGCGAACCAATCTTCATTGAACGGTGCGTCTTATTCTACCAACACTTACACCGTAGTGGCGCAACATCAAGAAGACGAACTGAACCTATTGGACAAATACGTTTATGCTTCGGCTTCGGGCAAAGAGTGGTTTGGCGAAAGTTTCAAGTTCACCACTTCCAGAGATTTTCAATTCAGTATTCCTAACCTTGTCACCTCTGAGCCAGTAAACCTCGTACTGCGAGTAGCAGGGCGTTCCATCAATACAGGAAATTCATTTACTATTTTTGGTGATAATCAGAATATCGCTACAATGGATATTTTGGGGGTGAATGGCGACACAGAAAGTTATTTTGCTCGTGTAAAAGGTTCTACATTTAGCTTTTTGCCAGCAGGACCCGACCCCACCATCAAACTTCAATTCAATAAACCGACTTCCGACGCTGAAGGCTGGCTCGATTATATTATGCTCAATGCTAGAGGGCAACTCAGTTTTACAAATGGTCAAATGCCTTTCCGAGATTTGAAATCCATAGGAGAAGCCGTTACAGAATTTAATATCAGCACAAGCAATAGCAATGTAACCGTTTGGGACATCACTGACCCGACTACGGTAAGCAAGCAACTTTTCAACACATCAGGGAATGGAATTAACTTTGGCGCAAATACTTCCGCTACGGACTTGCCTAAGTCTTATATCATTTTTGATAATGCTAACTTCCTGACCGCTGAAATCGTCGATACGCTTGATAATCAAAATTTGCATGGCGGTTTGCCTGCCCCTGATTTAGTAATTGTATATCATCAAAAATTTGCAGATGAAGCCAAAAGATTAGCCGCACACCGAAGTGCGCACAGTAATTTGTCGGTTTCTGCGGTAGAATTGACGCAAGTTTACAATGAATTTTCTTCTGGAAACCCAGACGTATCCGCCATTCGTGACTTTGCGAAATACTTATACGAAGAGTTTCCCAATTTTAAATATCTACTCTTGTTTGGCGATGGCTCTTTTGATTATAAAAATATCAATGGCAATGCCAACAACCATAATTATATTCCAGTATATGAAACGGCTTGGTCCAATCATCCGATAAGAGCGTTTACTTCTGATGATTACTTCGGACTCCTCGACCCGAACGAAGGCAATATCGCAAGTGGCGCATTGGATATTGGTATAGGGCGCATTCCTGCTCGCACGGTGGATGAAGCTAAAAACGTGGTGGATAAAATCATCCGTTATGATACAAATCCAGACTTATTAGGCGATTGGAAAAACCGCATCACTTTTGTCGCAGACGATGAAGATGGCAATTTGCACCTGAATGATGCCGACGAAATTGCCCGTGCTACGCAAGCCCAAAATCCACATTTGAACTTAGATAAAATCTATTTGGATGCTTATCCTCAGGTTTCTACGCATGGTGGAAATCGTATTCCAGGCGTAACGGAAGCCTTACATAGCAATATGTTCAAAGGAAATTTTGTAGTAAACTACATGGGACACGGTGGCGAAGAAGGTTGGGCGCAAGAGCGTGTGTTGCAAATTCCGCACATTCAGAGTTGGCAAAACAATAATAAATTACCGCTTTTCGTAACCGCTACTTGCTCCTTTGCTCCTTATGACGACCCTTCTATCAATAGTGCCGGTGAGATTATCTTACTTAAACCTGATGGCGGTTCTATTGCATTATTTACCACTACAAGGGCGGTTTATACTTCTTCTAATAAAAAACTAACCAGTGCTGTATTCGATAATTTATTCGCACCAGTAAATGGCGTGTATCCTACGATGGGCGAAATACTGCGCTACTCTAAGAATATAAGCGGTGCAGGCGTAGAAAACAGTAGGAAGTTCACTATGCTAGGCGATCCTTCTCAAACGTTGGCGTATCCGTCTTATAAAGTCTTTACTTCCAAAATTAACGGTAACGTTATTACCAATTCGGATACCATTAAGGCATTGCAACAAGTAACGATTGAGGGTTTTGTAGCTGGCGCAGATAGCACAATTTTGAATAATTTCAATGGTGTGATTTATCCAACGGTATTCGACAAACGATTGGTTTATACTACTTTGGGGCAAGACCAGTTTAGCTCTCCGACCAATTATACTTTGCAAAAAACAATCCTTTTCAAAGGAAGAGCAAGCGTTACTAATGGCAAATTTCAATTTACATTCGTCGTACCAAAAGACATTAACTATATTTTGGGCAAAGGAAAAATCAGTTATTACGCTGATGATGCCAATATTACGGATGCCAACGGCTACTACGACGGCGTAGTGATAGGCGGCACAAGCGGCAATCTTAATGACGACAAAGGCCCGATTGTAAAAGTTTATATGAATAATGAAGACTTCGTATTCGGTGGAATAACGGACGATAGCCCTACCCTACTCGTGGTATTGGAAGACGATAATGGAATAAATACAACAGGTACAGGCATCGGACACGACCTCACAGGCGTTTTAGACGATAATACTCAAGGCACGTATGTTTTGAATGATTTCTATGAATCTGAATTGGATAATTTCAAAAAAGGAACGGTACGTTATCCGTTATCTAATTTGGAAGAAGGCGTTCATACTATTAATGTAAAAGCGTGGGACATTGCCAATAACTCTGGCGAAGGCAATACGGAGTTCGTTGTGGCGAGTTCTGCCAATGTAGCTTTAGACCATGTTTTGAATTATCCGAATCCTTTTACTACAAAAACGGAGTTTCAGTTTGAACATAATCTACCGAATCAACCTTTGACTGTACAGGTTCAGATATTTAGCGTCTCAGGGCGATTGGTAAAAACAATTCGAGAAGAAGTACAACCCGACGGATATAGAGTAACAGGCATCGAATGGGACGGTACAGATGATTTTGGAAATAACATCGGTAGAGGTGTATATGTCTATAAAGTAAGCGTAGGCGTAGCCACAGGCGATGGCTCATTCAATTCTGAAAGTGCTTTTGAGAAGCTCGTTATTTTAAAATAAATGACCAAACTAAACCTAATATGTTTGAAAGCATATTAGGTTTAGCTTCCAAACTGCAAAATATTTTTACTCAAAAAACATTAATACATTAGTTTACTCTTATATTTGCTTTGTTTTTTTAAAAATTTAGGTTTAAAGTAAAGGAAATATAAGCTAATCAAGGCTAAAAATCTTTAAAATTTCACTTACATTTTAAAGCAGAAAAGAATTATATTGTATTGCTTTCGTATGTAATCTCATAAATTAGCAAGCCTATTTTCACTGCTTTTCAAATAGGAACAAATTATTATCATGAAAAAAATGTTGAAGACCGCAAGTTTTATTGCAACAACCATAATGCTTTTTTTACAAAGCAGTACTACTCAAGCTCAGAGTATCCAACTTGATGATGTCAATACCATTATCACTGCCGTTCCATTTTTGCGTATTGCGCCCGATGCCCGCTCAGGAGCGATGGGAGATGTGGGTATAGCACTTTCTTCGGATGCTACTACGATGCACGCTAACCCTGCAAAGATTGCTTTTGCAGAAGATGAGATGAGTGTAGCCGTTACTTATACGCCGTGGTTGAGAGCTTTGGCTTTGAGAGATGTATATTTAGCATACCTTTCTGGCTATTACAAATTGGATAAAGACCAAGCAGTAGGTTTGAGTTTGCGTTATTTTGATTTGGGTAGCATTCAGTTTACCAATGAAAACGGAGACCCGTTGAATACCGCAAATCCTCGTGAGTACGAAATCACAGGTACTTACGCACGTATGTTAAGCGAAAAATTATCTGCGGCAGTAGGTTTGAAGTTTATCTATTCTCGTTTAGCTGTCGGTAATTTTGGCAACCAAGATTTCAAGCCAGGTAGCGCAGTAGCTGGTGATATTTCATTGATGTATCAAGACGATTTGAAAGTATCAGGCTATGATTCAAGATTGCGTTTGGGTATGGCTTTAACCAACTTAGGCTCTAGAATCACTTATACGGACAATCCTGACAACCGTGATTTTATCCCGACTAACTTAGGTATTGGAGCAGCTTTAGAAATGGATATCGACGAATACAACACCATCGTATTTGCTGCCGACATCAATAAATTGCTTGTGCCTACTCCTACTAATTTGGATAGCCTTCCTGCCGATGGCATCTTGGATTACAAACAAGTTTCTACGGTAGATGGTCTTTTCAACTCTTTCAATGATGCACCAAATGGTTTTGCAGAAGAATTAAGAGAATTTATGATTTCTGTTGGGGTAGAATATTGGTACAATAAGCAATTTGCAGTACGTGCAGGATATTACTACGAAGCTCCTACAAAGGGAAATCGTCAGTTCTTCACAGCAGGTATTGGATTGAAATACAATGTATTTGGTATTAATATCTCTTACTTAGTACCCACTACCAATATCAATAATCCTTTGAATAATACTTTACGCTTTACGCTTGTGTTTGACTTAGAAGCATTTAGCGCAGATGCGCCTAAGGATTAATTATTATTTTTTAACTACTAAAAACGGCTATCCTTAAAAAAGGATAGCCGTTTTTTATTTACTACGTACAAAGATACTAGCATCCAACAACCTCCATTAAAACGCACCTAGAACTCTAGCCACAGGATAACGATTGTGCGTATTTTCATAATACGGCGAATTTTGATATACAAATAACAATTGAGCATAAGCACTTTCAGCAAACTTAGCATCTTCTTTTTTCTTAGCTTCCAACCTAGCTTTTAGGTCTGCATCTTTAGCCAAAAGGTCAGCCGCTACATCTTCAAACACATAAGGCGAAAAATATTCTTTTTGTTGTAAAATCGCATCGAAGAAGTTCCACGCAAAAAACGCATCGGCAGACTGTGGCTCAAGCGTATGGATAATATATTGATTTTCAACTTGATTGGTACGCACCCAATAATCTCCCTTATAAAATTGGATTTCCATTGTCTTTTTCTCCACCTCTACTTCTCGATGCAAAAAATGACCTTCATACGGCTGTCCGCCCGTTTTATAATTTTTGATATAATACATTTCAACATTCAGTTTTATATCTTTTTGCAAGGTTTCTACCTCAACGCCATTCCATCTCAATCGGTCAGCAACACTCGAATAGCCTTGCGGAATGATATAGCCAAAAGGCTTCTCAACACTCGTCGTAGGTTTGTAAGTATTAAAAAAAGGTATCTTTTGGGTATAAGGCTCATTTTTATCATAATACAAACGGTCTTTGCCCGACACTTCGCTTTTCTTGTATTTCGCAGCATAGCCCTTAAAAGTAACTTCGTCCTTCGCATCCATATCCAATGCCCAATTCACATCAAATTGCTTTTGGTTTTTGGTCGCTTCGTCAGCTTCTTTTTTCTGATGAATAAGCTGCTGATAATCCGTTTGTACGAGTTTCAGCATTTCCACCATAAAAGTATAAGTCCCTTTTACACGCTGCTCGTAAGTTTTGAGCATGTGAGCTTCGGGCATAAAACTCAACGAATTGAATAACGCCGCATAGCCAGAAGAATACCTCGGCAAATCCAAAAAGCCCGCAATTCCTTTATCGGGTGTACTTCGAGCATAGACGTAAGGAGTCATTTCATAATCCGTAGCTGCCATCGCTTTATACAATCGAGGCACCATGTTTTTATTCAAATATTCGCCTAATACTTTCGGCAATTTGTTGTGTTGAGTAGGAATAAGCGTCATAATATATTGGTAATCTGCCCCATTTGACGTGTGGTTATCAATAAAAATATGCGGTCGCCAATTCGTGAATATCTGATTGAAAGATTGCGCATTCTTAGTATCACACTTTACAAAATCACGGTTGAGGTCAAAATTTCGCACATTTCCTCGAAAAACCATGCGCCTCAGGGGTACCTAACTTGATTCGCTCTGGCTAAAAACTACCCCGATTCAATGCGCCACCAATATTATACATTGGAATAAAAACAAAAACAGCGTGCTGAAGGTAAGGCTTCATTTCAGCCTTAGTAAGCAAATCTCGGACAAGCATCATAGTAGCATCTACGCCCGTAGGTTCGCCCGGATGAATGGCATTATTGATAAAAATAACGACCTTCTCATTATTTTCTTTTTTATACTTTTGATAATCAAAATCGCCATCCAAAGCGATTACGCCAGTATGCAAAGGCCTGCCCACATCGGTCATGCCGCTTGTTTCAAACCGAAATTGATGTGGAAATGCCTTTGCTAATTTTTCATAATAAGCAATCACTTCATCGTGTGTAGGCGTGTAATTGGTATTTTTTTCAAACGGTGTCGTCCAATCCATATTTACGGTATTTAGTGCTGGTTGAGTGCTGGTGCAACTCCCCATTAAAATAGCAAGCAATCCGAGCAGCAGTATTTTTTGCATGATGTTTATTTTTATAAAAATTCTAAAAGCTGCCTAAAAATAGGGAATGATACAGAAAAAGAAAGGTTGATTTGTCAAAAGCTAGAAATGTTTTGACAAATGGAATAAAAAGAAAAACTTATTTTTGTAGTCCCATCGAACCAACTTGCATCTAGTAGGTTTATTCGATGAGGCAAAATATTTCAGCTCTCAACATTTTGAACAATTCCCAACGCCCTATTAATTATTTTTAAAACCATACAAAGTATAGTGCGTCAAGTTACAAACTTGATAAATATAAAATTGAAGACTGTATCCATAGCCGTCAGGCTAAGCGTTAAACTCTGTTTATTTGCCCTGAAAGGGCGTGAGCCTAAAATCGGAGTTCATGCCTACGCTCTTTCAGCGCTAAATTAATATTTGTTCCCCTCACAGGGCGATGCCCTGTGTTATTGCTTATCGCCCTTTCAGGGCTTTTAAGCCTATTTTGCCCTTTAGCCTGACGGATATAGACGGTGGTTTTTAATTCCTTATTTGCAAGTCTCTGACTTGCTTTTATAAAGTTGTATGGTTTCAAAAACACAATAAACACATAGGAAAACAGGTGAAAATTAATCGCATTTTTATAAAAAAAGCATTCTAATCTTTATCTAATATGCCTATTGTGTTAATATATTTTTCGCTTTGTATCGTTTTATTTTTTTATAAAAAACAATTCAAATCATAGATGAAAGACGCATTTATCATAGACGCTATTCGCACACCCATCGGAAAATTTAGAGGCACATTAGCTGCTGTTCGCACCGATGATTTGGCCGCATTGCCAATTCAAGAACTCATCAAAAGAAACCCTAACCTCGACCCTAGCACGGTAGATGATGTAATACTCGGCTGCGCCAATCAGGCAGGAGAAGACAACCGAAACGTAGCTAGAATGGCGGCATTATTGGCAGGTTTGCCGTGGTCGGTGCCAGGCGAGACCGTCAATAGGCTGTGTTCTTCTGGAATGTCTGCAATCATTCATGCCAATCGTGCGATAAAAGCTGGCGACGGCGATGTGTTTATCGCAGGAGGTGTCGAAAATATGACACGTGGCCCGTGGGTCATGTCAAAATCTGCGCAACCCTTCGGCAACGATGCAAAAATCTACGATTCCAGCTTTGGTTGGCGTTTTATCAATCCCAAGATGGAGCAACTCTACGGCACGCACGCCATGGGACAAACGGCAGAAAACCTCGTGGAAATGTATAATATCAGCCGAGAAGACCAAGATAAATTTGCTTATTGGTCGCAGATGAAAGCGGCTAAAGCGACGGAAAATGGGCGTTTGGCAAAAGAGATTGTCCCCGTTGTCAATCCGCAACGCAAGAAAGACCCGATTGTGTTTTCTAAAGATGAATTTATAAAAGGTGCTACTACTTTGGAAGTATTGGCAAAACTACGAGCGGCATTCAAAAAAGAAGGCGGCAGCGTGACTGCGGGCAATGCTTCGGGATTAAATGACGGTGCTGCCGCTATGCTTATAGCTTCGGAAGATGCCGTGAAACAATATAATTTCAAACCTTTGGCGAGAATTATTTCTTCTGCCGTAGTAGGCGTAGAGCCTCGAATAATGGGCATCGGGCCCGTAGGAGCATCTCAAAAAGCACTAAAAAAAGCAGGCTTGACGCTCAACGATATGGATATCATCGAACTCAACGAAGCCTTTGCCGCTCAGAGCCTTGCCGTCACTCGACAGTTAGGATTAGCCGACGACGACGCAAGGGTAAATCCGAATGGCGGCGCAATCGCTATTGGGCATCCGCTCGGCATGACGGGTACTCGAATCGTGCAAACGGCAGCTTTAGAACTGCACGAACAAAACAAACGCTACGCACTTTGTACGCTTTGCATTGGCGTAGGACAAGGTTATGCAATGGTGATTGAAAGCGTTTAATTTTTTCTTTTGATAAAATAATTTTTGCCAAGCCTGCAACCAACCATAAATTTTTAAAACTCGTATTGGTCTTAATTCAGATAGTGAAGAAATGAAAACTAGAATCATGACCAGAAAAGATTTTTTAGGAACTTTAGGGTTAGGCGCAGGCTTTGTATTGACCGCTACTTGCTTGGGAAGTTGCGGATTGATTGCACCTGTAAATGTCGATTTTACAGTCGATTTGCAAGATAACGCCAATAGCGCATTACTGACAAATGGCGGCTATAAAGTGATTGACGGCATCGTAGTAGCCAAAACTACAACGGGCAACTACGTAGCGGCTACCGTTATTTGCTCGCATGATAATAAACGAAAAATCACATTAAAAGATGATGAATGGTATTGTACTGACCACGGCGCAAGATTTGATTTGAATGGCGACGGATTAAATAGAACTGGAGATAAAGGCTTGACTATTTATAATGTGAATGAAGTAGATGCGAATACATTGAGGGTGTTTTCTTAAAGGATGATTTTTTAAAAACACATAGAAATGTAGGCGCAAATATTTTTTATCAGATTTAAAACCATACCTTTTTTTGGTTCATTGACAATTTTTAATTTTAATAGCTTGCATACAACTACTTAATCATGTTACGCAGAGCTATTTTTCTTTTTACAGCTAAAAAAAGCAAAAAGTGAAATATTCCTTATAGGGAATTGCTGACAAAACTGAATATTCTCTATTAAAAACTG
>CALOED010000196.1:0-5477 GCA_942492005.1 uncultured Saprospiraceae bacterium | reverse complement strand
TTATTAGAGATAGAGCTTAGATGAATACGGAACTTTTGGTTACACGCGCTGCATAGCCCCTACCAGCCGCTACCATTTAAGCTAAAAATCAAGTTTCTAGCAAATCCAAAATGGCCGCCATAACGCGTCAAAGTCGGCCGAAAACGAAACTTTGTGGCCACCTGGTGGCCACATTTATAAATATTTTTGCAAACGTTTAAAATGGCCCATAGAACTTTTGTCCCCCTACCACCGTACCAAATTTCGAAAAAATCCGATTCAAAATGGCGGCGCTATTAAGGTCCAAAGTTTTTCACTTAACCGGAAGTAGAAAGAAAACGGCTCGTTAGAATGTCGCCAAAAAATCAGCAATTGAGCGCACGGGTGGGCCGGACGTCCATGCAAAATTTCAGCGAAATAAAACGGGGAAGTTTTGAGATAATTTGGTTTTTATATGGTTAAGATCGCCGGGATACAGTGTATAAATTTTTCGAAAAAAGTCGAAGTCCAAAAGTAAATTTTTCGAAAAAAGTCTAAGTCCAAAAGGCAATTTTCGGGGGGCCGTAGCTCCCTTATTATTAGAGATAGAGCTTAGATGAATACCGAACTTTCGTCTTAGAATTTTGTCCCCTACACGCTGGTGAAATAATTTTTGAGCTATCTCTAGCCATCTCCGAGATCGCCATTTTGGACTTGTATTTTTTTCGCGAAAAAATTGAAAATGTCACATTTTGGGGGCCTATGGTTCCCAGCCCATTTAAGTGACGGGTCTATGCGATGGGGCGCTGCATAGCCTCTACCAGCCGCTACTATTTAAGTTAAAAAACAAGTTTCTAGCAAATCCAATATGGCCGCCATAACGCGTCAAAATCGGCCGAAATCGAAACTTTGTGGCCACCTGGTGGCCACATTTATAACATTTTTTCGTCAATTAAAAGCTTCCAGAGAACTTTGTTGCCCCTATCACCATGCCAAATTTTGAAAAAATTGGATTCAAAATGGCGGCGCTATTAAGGTCCAAAGTTTTTCACTAAACCGGAAATAGAAAAAAAACGGCTCGATAGATTTGAAAAAAAATATTAGACCACCGCCTTCGATTTTTGATGCGGACACGCCTGCAAAATTTCAGCGAAATTAAATGGGGAAGTTTTGAGATAATTCCTTTTTTATATGGTTAAGATCGCCGGGATACAGTGTGTCTGGATTCAACTAGATGCGGAGTCATTGATTGCTCGGATGTGGTTAACTCCTACACACTCGGCGTGCACGGAGTCGGGACGACTTGTTCGATTGGTTGATCGAGGTTCGCCTGCGACCCATGAGCGCCTGCGATGACCCAATGGCTGACATAAGTTTTCAAAATAATTTGAGATTTTGGAGGTCTACTGCGCCCTAACGGCTAAATATGAAGAAACATGCGGTAGGTGGTTGATTACTACTCCTAGCGCTTGTTTAGCTGAGCCATTCGGAATATATCTAGTAAATCCAGTAGAGCTGCCACACCACGTCAAAGTTCATCGAAATAACGCAATAAAGCAAGCGTCATTTTTCATTACAAACGTCAGTTTTGGGGGAGTACTGTGCCCCACCTAATAGAGCGGTGAGTCTGCATAATATGGTTTTGCATAGTACTTTCAACAGTATATAAGCAAAGTTGTAAAAGGAGCTCCCATAGAAAACGCGTGTGTCTATTTTAACGCATCAAAAGACGTCGAAAACGCAATAAAACGAACGTATTTTTTCGAAAAAGGTCCAAAAGCAATTTTCAGGGGGCCGTAGCTCCCTTATTATTAGAGATAGAGCTTAGATGAATACCGAACTTTTGTCTTAGAATTTTGTCCCCTACACGTTGGTGAAATAATTTTTGAGCTATCTCTAGCCATCTCCGAGATCGCCATTTTGGACTTGTATTTTTTTCGCGAAAAAATTGAAAATGTCACATTTTGGGGGCCTATGGTTCCCAGCCCATTTAAGTGACGGGTACAAGCGATGGGGCGCTGCATAGCCCCTACCAGCCGCTATCATTTAAGCTAAAAATCAAGTTTCTAGCAAATCCAAAATGGCCGCCACAACGCGTCAAAGTCGGCCGAAAACGAAACTTTGTGGCCACCTGGTGGCCACATTTATGAATATTTTTGCAAACGTTTAAAACTTCCAGAGAACTTTTGCCCCTCTACCACCGTACCAAATTTCGAAAAAATCCGATTCAAAATGGCGGCGCTATTAAGGTGCAAAGTTTTTCACTAAACCGGAAGTAGAAAAAAATCGGCTTGTTAGATTTGCGCTAAAAAAATCTGCAATGGGGTGCGCCTAGACGGTCCGGACGTCCGTGCAAAATTTCAGCGAAATAAAACATGCCATTTTGACGCAATCTGGGTTTTGATATGTTTAAGATAACCGGGATATGGCAAGAAAACAAATTTTTCGAAAAAAGTCTAAGTCCAAAATAAATTTTCGAAAAAAGTCTAAGTCCAAAAGGCAATTTTCGGGGGGCCGTAGCTCCCTTATTATTAGAGATAGAGCTTAGATGAATACCGAACTTTTGTCTTAGAATTTTGTCCCCTACACGCTGGTGAAATAATTTTTGAGCTATCTCTTACCGTTTCTGAGATCGCCATTTTGGACTTGTATTTTTTTCGCAAAAAAATTGAAAATGTCACATTTTGGGGGCCTATGGCTCCCAGCCCATTTAAGTGACGGGTCCAAGCGATGGGGCGCTGCATAGCCACTACCAGCCGCTATCATTTAAGCTAAAAATCAAGTTTCTAGCAAATCCAATATGGCCGCCATAACGCGTCAAAATCGGCCGAAATCGAAACTTTGTGGCCACCTGGTGGCCACATTTATGAATATTTTTGCAAACGTTTAAAAGCTTCCATAGAACTTTTATCCCCCTACCACCTGTACCAAATTTCAAAAAAATCCGATTCAAAATGGCGGCGCTATTAAGGTCCAAAGTTTTTCCTTTAACCGGAAGTAGAAAGAAAACGGCTCGTTAGAATGTCGCAAAAAAATCAGCAATTTTGCGCACGTATGTCCCGGACGTCAGTGCAAAATTTCAGCGAAATAAAACGGGGAAGTTTCGAGATATTTTCTTTTTTATATGGTTAAGATCGCCGGGATACGGTGTTGCAAAACAAACTTTTCTAAAAATTTCTAAGTCCAACAGTAAATTTTTCGAAAAAAGTACAAGTCCAAAAGGCAATTTTCGGGGGGCCGTAGCTCCCTTATTATTAGAGATAGAGCTTAGATGAATACCGAACTTTTGTCTTAGAATTTCGTCCCCTACACGCTGGTGAAATAATTTTTGAGCTATCTTTTACCGTTTCTGAGATCGCCATTTTGGACTTGTATTTTTTTCGCAAAGAAATAGAAAATGTCACATTTTGGGGGCCTGTGACTCCCAGCCCATTTAAGTGACGGGTTTAAGCCATGGGGCGCTGCATAGCTACTACCAGCCGCTATCAATTAAGCCCAAAATCAAGATTCTACCAAATCCAATATGGCCGCCATAACGCGTCAAAGTCGGCCAAAATCGAAACTTTGTGGCCATCTAGTGGCCACATTTATTAATATTTTTGCAAACGTTTACAACGTCCCATAGAACTTTTACCCCTCTACCGCGCTACTAAATTTTGAGATAATGCGATTCAAAATGGCGGCGCTATTAAGGTCCAAAGTTTTTCCTTTAACCGGAAGTAGAAAGAAAACGGCTCGTTAAAATGTCGCAAAAAAATCAGCAATTTTGCGCACGTACGTCCCGGACGTCAGTGCAAAATTTCAGCGAAATAAAACGGGGAAGTTTCGAGATATTTTCTTTTTTATATGGTTAGGATCGGCGGGATACAGTGTGTCTGGATTAACTAGATGCGGAGTCATTGATTGCTCGGATGTGGTTAACTCCTACACACTCGGCGTGCACGGAGTCGGGACGACTTGTTCGATTGGTTGATCGAGGTTCGCCTGCGACCCATGAGCGCCTGCGATGACCCAATGGCGGACATAAGTTTTCGAAATAATTTGAGATTTTGGAGGCCTACTGCGCCCATACGGCCAAATATCAAGACACATGCGGTAAAAGGTTATATTCTTTGATCGTATGTTTAGAAGTGCTATTGTGAATATAAATAGCCATTCCTGTCGGGCCGCCACACTACCACGTCCAAAATCCAGTTTAATGGCGAGAATTAGCGTCCGTCATTTATCGTTACCAACGTCCGATTTTGGGGGAGTACTGCGCCAAAATTAATACAAAATTAATACAGCGGTGCGTCCGGTTGATGACCCGACCGCCTACCGACGTCCCGATGGCCTGAATTGGTCGGCAGCCTAATATGCTAACCAGCAAACGTCGGGCCGACCGCCTTAAAAGGCGGTCGGCCCGACGCCGTCCAGCCAACCGCCTACTGAGGTGGTCGGCTGGACGGCGGATTTCAACCAGCCAATGTTGGTCCGCCCGACCGCCTGCCGACGTCTGGCGGACTGACGTGGTCGGCAGCCTAATATGCTTACCAGCAAGCGTCGGGCCGACCGCCCTAAAAGGCGGTCGGCCCGACGCCGTCCAGCCAACCGCCCTATGAGGTGGTCGGCCGGACGGCGATTCCCAACCAGCAAATGATGGTCCGATCGACCGCCTGCCGACGTCCGGTGGACCGAAATGGTCGGCAGCCTAATATGCTCATCAGCAAACGTCGGGCCGACCGCCTTTTAAGGCGGTCGGCCCGACGCCGTCCATCCGACCGCCCTATACTTCGGTCGGCTGGACAGCGGTTTCTAACCAGCAAACGTTGGTCGGCCGCTCGACCGCCTGCCGACGTCCGATGGACTGAAATGGTCGACAGCCTTATATGCGACCCAGTCGACGTCGGGCCGACCGCCATAAAAAGCGGTCGGCTGGACAACTGTCATCGGAATGGAAAAGGCATTGATATAAAATCTTATATATATTATAAGTAGTTATCTAATTTTATAATCGCAGGTGTTACAGAAATTGTCAAGACTGTGTAACTATAAATGGGGGTAATATATCCCTCGATAGGCATAGCTAGGCTCCCTAGGCATCGATGTATATATAGACTATTCGATTGGATATTATTTCAAAAAATCTAATCAGCAAAACCAATATTAGAAAAACAATAACTCTTGTTCTTTTTTCTTTACACTTTACATTAAGTTTGATAATTTTATTTATTTTTGATTTATTTTTTAAAATTTATATTAGTAAAAATAAATGTTAAAAAACGAAGCAGAATAAGAATAGAAGACTTTGAAGTAATATCTATTCAGTATTCAATACATAAATGAATAAGATGACAAGATCTAAACGTCGCAGGAATTAAATGTACCGCTCAACTCGTGGGATAACCGCAACATGTTTATCGCCTGGGCGATAAAAAAGGAGACGCTGTTTCCCTATCGAGTCTCGACTCTTTTAGCCTGAGTAGTTCAGAAAGGTAAGGGCTAAATTGTTTAGTAACTGAGTTTGGCTAGGATTTTCA
>CALOED010000195.1:0-14865 GCA_942492005.1 uncultured Saprospiraceae bacterium | reverse complement strand
ATGGCGCACACAGAGAATACACCACGAATATCAATATCAGTACGGAAGTCAAATACAATAGGCGCGCTTGCGCAAATCGGCAATTCTCATTCGCTGAAAACGGGTTAGAGGTTGCAAGTATTTAGCGCTTGTTCGATACGCAAGTACGCAAAAGTAGTCTGATTGGGGGTTGGCAATATTGGTATTGGTATAATTTCTACAACACGCTGATGTACAAAATTCCAAAATTGCCTGTTGAAAATTTAACGTAACGTATCAACATAGTCAAAAAGTGATGCACACAAACACTCAGGTGGAATTACCGAGCAGGAATCAAAACGGGCTGGAAGTGTCGTCTTGAACGAAAGTAGTCCGAATATCTTGGACTAAATATTATTGGCATTGAATACGCTGACGTTTCAGCCGTTGTACGAAAGGTGGCACACCATTAAAATCCTAAAAAACCGTCAATGAAATTTCATATTGATTATTGCTTAAACACCGATATTCATTCTGGCCGCCCAAGTGTGTAGCAGCAAATTCAATGGTAAAATGAGCCAAAAACTAAAGCGATTAATAATTGTCTTTTCATTTCGTTGCGGCGGTTTAAATTCAACTAAATTTGAAATTGATGGTTGTATTTGATGAATATTCGATGTTAGTCATAAAATTATAAAAATTATCAAGTATTAATTTTAATAATAAGATTTATCTATTCTCTTGCAAAAATGATTACTTAAAAAAACCAAACACTCATAGTGGAAGGCGTGAATTACAGTTTTTTACAGGAAAAGGAGGCGTTGGAACGACAACTGCAAGGGCTACGGTTTGAAGGCTCAGTCAGATTGAAAACTTTGATTTTCTTACTGACTCTGCTCATATTTATTGACGTTTAATGCTCGAACCGACCGAAGCCATGTGCCAGTTTGATGTGTATTATTCTATGAAAAAGCACCAACAATTGATGCTGACTATTTTCAAATGAGGCAGCATGGTGCGGTAGCGGAAGACAGTATTGAAGAAGCGCAGGTTAGAAAAATTTTATAGAGAAAGATGAGTATGACTTTAATCAAAATTGATATGCGCCTACTCGGTGAAACTTGATGTTGCCATCCTGCTCACAGGTCATCAACGTGGCTAACGAAGGTGAAATTTGCTCAAAACGTTGGAAACGTAGTGAGACCTAATTACGGGCGTTCCTCTTGGATACGGGTTACGAAGAGCTTCAACGCTTGTTTGACAAGTTGAGTTATCCAAAAGTATCTCTTCGACCCCGAAGTTACTTCCACGGAATAGTGGTTAATCCCGAAGAATACATCTTCAAGAGCTCAAACGGGCCATTTTGCAACTTTGTCGGGCAATGGGATGCGGTGATATGAATAACTTGCTCCGAGAACTTGGCGAGAATACTATTTTTAGAAAAATACATGCGTGAAGTCGCAAGTCAAATATTTGGAAGAGATAGAAGAAACGCCTACATTACCTATTTTCAAAGTTACATCAAGGGGCAAGAAGTTTTTGGGATGGGCTCGAAGATATTCGGAGATGAAAATTCCCGTTGCCATTTTCCACAATGAATTTTTTATCATCGAAGACAGCAAGGATTTTTTTTTCAAAATAAAATCAGCGCGCCAGTTTTAAGATGATGCATCGTCATTTGATTAGCAATCGCAGAAAATCCATTATTTTTGCCCAATTTATATTTTCTTAAATTGTATAGCCACGTTTACACCGATGCAATAATTGATTGTGCTGCTCAAAGAGAAGCGGATTAATTATTCATAAAATGTTCCCAAGCGTTTTTATTTCTTTTTGATGTTGCCCATTAACGCTAATAGTCTTGACTATTTCCGGATTTTTTCAAGTTTGAAATGTCTCATTGAGACTAAATAAAAGCGGCATTTCATCTCGCTGCTGCGTTTGGCTATATGCTTGATGGATTTATCTACCTAAGGCAGTAGGCCGATTGCCTAATTCATAATAGAAGGGCGATTTTCTATTGTTTTTTCATTTTTTAATAAAATGGAAGTCAGTTTTTCCATCATTTCCGTATTATATAGGTACTTTTGGTTGCCTCAAAAACGGTATTCAAATCCAACGCACTTGCAGCATTCATATTACACTTCCCGAAGGAATATGATTTTTCCAATAAGTTTTCCAGTGTACGTTTTCCCATCTCGAAATCGAGTGCTGCCTTTCAAATCTGATTATCCATGTACATTGTCGCTTGTAAAAAATATCAACGTTTTCGGTTTTGCAGCTTTTAGTGTTTTCAAAATTCGCTCCACGCTCCAATCTATTCTTCTCTATTGCGTCGCCGTATTCTTTTAGAGCTAGCTTCAAAATCTTTTTAGACGCGCTACAAAAGAACGTGAGGCATGGCATACGGCAAGTAGAGAAGAAAGGTTTTTTATTATTTTGGGTAATAAAATCAATCGGCACGTTTCCGGTATAGCGTTGGGTCAATTTACTTACCGGCTCCATTCCGAGCGTATCATTTCAGCAAGTGCTGAATATCCCACTTGCGGTCGCATATCATTGCTATAGCGCGTCGAAGCCATTTTTGAGTAGTCATTTTTTTGAGTAGAACCAAATGTTATTGCCAGCAGCTGTCGCACAACCAACGCTTTCTAAGCCCTCGGCTATTGTCATTTTTTTGGCGTGAATGCCTCTTTTTTGATTTGATAATACCCAATCGAAGCCCGAACGAACGGGAGATTGCCGCAGCGTAGCGACAGTTGCAAGCAGCACCAGAATAAAATTGGTGAAATTTCATCCTATTTGGGCGTCATTCTATCCAAATTTGGCGTATGAATATCGGATGCTCCGTACTCGTCATATTCCCATAACCCAATATCAGCAAATAAAATAATGATATCTCGTATTTTTCAATTTTATTTGCTGATAACGATTTGGGCGGAATAAATAAAAACAAAATGAACAACGACAAAGTGGAACAGGCATGGAGCACGCTTTTCGCATTTTGGTTAGAATTTAAGAGTTGTTCACAGCAAAAGCAAGCAATCCTTCGCATACACTTGCATCTTCACAGGCCGGATGGGGCAATGGATAAAGCCATAATGAGAATTGCTGCTTTTACACAACCTCTAGGTAATTTTGCCTGGACAGATTTATATATCCAATGGGTTGAAACCCATTGGATATATAAATCTGTCCAGGTACTTATTACCTAGAGGTTGTGTAAAAGCAGCAATTCTCATTATGGCTTTATCCATTGCCCCATCCAGCCTGTGAAGATACGGGGCAATAGAATTTCCAAACGAAGGATTGCTGCTTTTGTAACAATGAACAACTCTTAAATTCTAACCAAAATGCAACAACTAACCATACCTATTTCCACTTTGGCATTGTTCGTTTTGTTTTTATTTGTTCAATGTCAGCCGCCCAAATCGTTATCAGCAAATAAAATTAACTCCCCGAATATCATTATTTTATTTGCTGATGATATGGGTTATGGAGATATGACGAATACGGGGCATCCGACTATTCATACGCCAAATTTGGATAGAATGGCAGCAAATGGGATGAAACTCACCAATTTTTATTCTGGTTCGCCTGCTTGCACGGCTAGTCGCTACGCCTTGCTGACAGGGAAATATCCCATTCGTTCGGGCTTCGATTGGGTATTGTATCCCAAATCAAAAAGAGGCATTCACGCCAAAGAAATGACAATAGCCGAAGGGCTTAAAAGCGTTGGTTATGCGACAGCTTGCTTTGGCAAATGGCATTTGGGTTCTACTCAAAAAGAATATTTACCGCTCCAAAATGGCTTCGATGAATATTTGGGCTTGCCTTATAGCAATGATATGCGACCGCCTAAGTGGGAATCTATTCCTTTACTTGCTGGAAATGATACGCTCGAATTAGACCCCGACCAAAGTAAATTGACCCAACGCTATACCGAACGTGCCGTTGATTTTATTACCCAAAATAATAAAAAACCTTTCTTCCTCTACTTGCCGTATGCTACGCCTCACGTTCCTTTGTATGCGTCTAAAGATTTTGAAAATAGCTCTAAAAGAGGAAAATACGGCGACGCAATAGAAGAAATAGATTGGAGCGTGGGCGAGATTTTGAAAACACTAAAAGCACAAGGATTAGCCGAAAACACGTTGGTGTTTTTTACAAGCGACAATGGCCCATGGATAATCAAAGATTTGAAAGGCGGCTCTTCGGGCTTGTTTCGAGATGGGAAAGGCAGTACCTGGAAGGCGGAATGCGGCGCCGGCTATTGCTTATTGGAAAAATCATATTCCTTCGGGAAGTGTAAATATGAATGCTGCAAGTGCGTTGGATTTGAAGAATACCGTTTTTGAATTAGCAAAAGTGCCTGCCTCTAATACGGAAAATGATGGAAAAAGCCTGACTTCCATTTTATTAAAAAATGAAAAAACAATAGAAAATCGCCCTTATTTCTATTATGGATTGGGCAATCGGCTTTTTGCGATGCGCTTAGGCGAATGGAAAATCCATGTCCAAACATATAGCCAAACGCAACGAAAATATTTTGAAGATGAAATGCCGCTTTTATTTAATCTCAATGAAGACCCTTCCGAAACGCAAAACCTAGCTCAAAAACATCCGAAGCTAGTCAAAGACCTATTAGCGTTAATAGACCAACATCAAAAAGAAATAAAAGCAGCAGGAACATTTTATGAATAATTAATCCGCTTCTCTTTTGAGCAACACAATCAGCCAACCATCGGTGTAGGCATGGCTATACAGTTTAAGAAAATGCGTAAAACGAGGCAAAATAATGGATTTTCTGCGATTGCCTAATCCAATGACGATTTCGTCGCCGTATTTATCCAAAGTAAAATCATCTTCGCCAATAAACGGCACTTTGATTTTTATTTTGAAAAAATCCTTACTGTCTTCGATGATAAAAGGTTTTTCATTGTGGAAAATGGCAGCAGGATTTTCATCTCCATATATCGCATCTCCAATATCTTCGAGCAAATCCATCCCAAAAACTTCTTGCCCTTGATGCCCAACTTTGAAAATAGGCAATGGCGCAAACGACTCTTCTATCTCTTCCAAATATTTGACTTGCGACTCCACGTATTTTCTAAAAATAGTATTCTCGCCCAGTTCGTCGGGCAAAACCCGATTCACTATCACCGCATCCACATTATACCCATAAAGTTGCAAATAAGTATAAGCCCGTTTGGCTTCTTGAATAACCATTCTTTCAGGATTAGCCACTATTCGCATGGAAGTAACTTCGGGGTCGAGGAATACTTTTTGGATAGCTTCCAACTTGTCAAACAAGCGTTGAAGCTCTTCGTAGCCCTTATCCAAAGGAACGCCCGTAGTGCGTCTCACTACGTTTCCGAGCGTTTTAATCGCAAATTTCTGACCGGGAAAAGCCTTCGTTAGCCACGATTGAGTGACCTGTGGCAAGGATAGCAACGTCAAAGTTTCGCCAGTAGGCGCACTATCAATCACGATTAAGTCATACTCATCTTCTCTATAAAATTTTTCTAACCACAAAAAGGCTGACGCTTCTTCCATGCCTGGCAATACCGAAAGTTCTTCCGCTACCACGTTTTTCATGCCTTGCCATTTGAAAATAGTCAGCATCAATTGACGCATATTGCCCCAGTGCTTTTTCATAGAATAATACACATCAAACTCTTGCCCCCAAAGGTTTGGCGCAACTTCGGTCGGTTCGGGCGTTAAATCTATATTGAGCGCGTCCGATAAACTATGAGCAGGGTCAGTAGAGAAAATCAAAGTTTTCAATCCCGACTGAGCCGCCTTCAAAGCCGTAGCCGCTGCGGTTGTCGTTTTTCCAACGCCTCCTTTTCCTGTAAAAAGTATAATTCGCATAACTGTTTTTTTTATGAGTGTTTGGTTTTTTAAGTAATCATTTTTACAAAAGAATAGATAAATCTTGGTATTAAAATTAATACTTGATGAATTTTTATAATTTTATGACTAACATCAATATTCATCAAATACAACCGTCAATTTCAAATTTAGTTGAATTTAGGTTTCACCACAACGAATGAAAAAACAATTATTAATCGCTTTAGTTTGGCTCATTTTACCATTGAATTTAGCTGCTACACATATTGTAGGCGGCGAGATGAACTATCGGTGTTTAGGCAATAATCAATATGAAATTTCATTGACGGTTTTTAGAGATTGTTTTAATGGTGTGCCGCCTTTCGACGCAACGGCAGCAGTCGGCGTATTCAATGCCAATAATATTTTAGTCCAAGATATTCGGATACCTTTCGTTCAAGACGACACGCTCCAGCCCGTTTTATTTGATTCCTGCTCGGTAATTCCACCTAGTGTTTGTGTGCATCGCACGACTTATATTGATACGATTACGTTAAATTTTTCAACAGGCGGTTACAAGATTTTGTATCAGCGATGTTGTAGAAATTATACTATTGCCAATATTGCCAACCCCAATCAGACAGGAGCTACTTTTTATACTTACGTATCCGAACAAGCACTAAATACTTGCAACTCTAACCCCGTTTTCAGCGAATGGCCACCGATTTATATTTGCGCAGGCACGCCTATTGTATTTGACCATTCCGCTACTGATATTGATGGCGATTCGTTGGTGTATTCTCTGTGTGCGCCATTTGTAGGCGCAAATGTAACGACTTCGATGCCTCAGCCGCCTTTTACGCCATCTTATACCAATAATCTCTTTCCTTACGATACCATTACTTGGGTTGCGCCATATTCTACGGCTGACATGATGGGCGGAGTACCGTTGAAAATTGATAAAAACACAGGCTTAATGACTGGAACGCCCTTTACATTGGGGCAGTTCGTAGTAGGAATATGTGTCAAAGAATATCGAAATGGGCAGCTTATTAGTATTACCAAAAGAGATTTTCAATACAATGTAGGTACTTGCGGTTCGTACTTTGGTGCGGATTTTATTGCGCCCGAAGTGGTCTGTGATGGCTACGATGTCAATTTTATAAATACCAGTCAGGCAGGGCCTTACCTTTGGGATTTTGGCATATTGGGCAGCACTAGCGACACAACTGGCACAAAAAATCCATCATTTACTTACCCTGATACAGGGACTTACACCGTGATGTTGATTTCGGGCTATGGCGACCCCTGCGCCGATACTATATTTCAGGATTTGAGTATCCGAGCCAATTCTCTTGTTTGGGATGTAGAAGAAGTATATAATGCTTGTTTTGATACGATTACAGTCCATTTTTTTGACCAAAGTATTATTAGCGGAGGGAATGCCGTAAAATGGGAATGGGATTTTGGAACACATATAGACAGCGTTCAAAATCCTGTGGTGACATTTAGCGGCAACGCTGACCATACTTATATTTATAGGATGTTCGTAACGGCATCTAACGGATGTCAAGCTGTAGGAATTGGCGAAATAAGGGCTTATCCAACGGAATTGGATTTTGAAATAGGAGAACAAGATTGCCCAGGACAAGAAATGCAAATAGCCGTTATTAGCCTCGACCCAACGGATACGATTGATTATCATTGGACACCCGAGAGCGAAATTATCTCAATAGAAAATGATACCGTAATCACCGTTGCGCCATATAATCCGACTTATTACGTATTAGAATCGAGTAGAGAAACTTGCTTGCGTTATGATACGATTTTCATAGACCCTACGCTTTACGCACCTCCTTTGGATATTGATGTAGTGCCAGATACGATTTTTCCGGGCGGCACGAGTCAATTCACGGCTACCGATGATTTGGATTATAATTATTCGTGGCAATATGATGAAACCCTTTCGGATACGAGCATTTTCAACCCATCGGCAACTCCTTTGCAAACTACGGCTTATTATCTCACGGTGACTGACGAGCGAGGTTGTATTGCTACGGATACGGCTTTGGTGTATGTTCGCCCGTTTGAGTGCGCTGACCCGTATATTTATATTCCAAATGCTTTCACGCCAAATAACGACGGAAAAAATGATGTAATGTATGTGCGAGCCAATGGTGTTGCAGATTTTTATTTTGCGATTTATAGCCGATGGGGACAAAAAGTATTTGAGACAACTGATTTGACTTTGGGTTGGGATGGTACTTTTGAAGGCAGAAAATTACCGCCCGATGTATTCGGTTATGTGTTGCAAGTGGATTGCGTGACAGGAAGTAGCTATTTAAAAAAGGGAAATATAACGTTGATTAGGTAAGGTTTTTATCAAAAAAATCAGCATAAACCAGCATTCTAAATGAAACAAGCGAGAAATATATTATACTTTTTTTTAATGGCGTTTTGGAGCATAAGTCTTCAAGGGCAAGATTTACATTTCTCCCAATTTCACGCTGCGCCGCTCAATGTAAATCCGAGCTTGACGGGGCTTTTTAATGGAGACATTCGATGGATGGGCAATTTTAGAAGTCAATGGTCGTCTGTGCCAGTGCCTTATACTACGTTTTCGTTGGGCTTTGACCAAAAGTTCCTCACCAACAAATTGGGTAAAAATAATTTGGGCGGCGGTTTTTATGTCAATTATGACCAAGCAGGCGATTCCGAATTGAGCTTATTGCAAACAGGCGTGACCTTCGCTTATGCTCAAAACATCAATAAAATAAGTTTTCTTTCCATTGGCGGCATGATAGGCGCAGGGCAAAGACGTTTTAAAACAACTAATCTGACTTTTGATGAACAATTTATTGACGGCACATTTATAGCGACTGCGCCAATTTCTGAAAATTTTACCAATACCAGTTTTTCATTTATAGATATGGCAGTAGGAGTCAATTGGTTGGTTCGTATTTCAGACCGATTAAAATTTAGTATTGGAAGTTCTGTTTGGCATTTGAATACGCCTCGTTTTTCTTTTTTAGAAAATGACAATAGCGTATTGCCTATTAAATATGGTTTAAATTTGGATGCCGTCATTCAGTTATCTGATAGGGTAGATGTGTTGCCTTCGGCAATTTATTTCTTGCAAGGTGCTTATCACGAGCGCATTTTTGGCGCATATTGGAAATATTATATCAATCAGCGAAAAGGGCAAGAAAAAGCGATTTTGTTTGGTACTTGGTACAGGATGAATGATGCTGTAATTGCTTCTACGGCTGTTGATTTTGGGTATTGGCGAGTAGGCTTGAGTTATGATGCCAATTCTTCTGATTTTGCCGTAGCGACACGAGGGCGAGGCGGTTTTGAACTTTCAGGACAATATATTATTGCTAAAGTCAAGCCGATTGAAAAGAAAATGATTTGCCCAATTTTTTAAATGGCTAGCTACTCAAATTATAACAAATATGAAAATTTGGTTTATCATAATGATTTCAATTTTGAGTTGCAGCAATGCGAATGCTCAAACGCTTCGAGCTTACGAAAAAGCTGGAGACGAAGCCTTATCGAAACAAGATTATTATTCGGCTTATGTATATTTTCAAGAAGCTATCCATATAGATACCAGCATTCTGCGATTGAAGTATAAGTTTGCAAAAGCTGCCTTTCATTGGCAATCGTTTGATGAAGCCAATTTGTATTTTAAAATGTCGAATACGGATGAAATATCGAAGCAATTTCCTGAATTTGAATACGATTGGGGGCTAAACCAAATGGCATTGGGCAAATATGAGGAAGCGATAGAACTCTTTCAGGGTTTTTTGAAAAAAGGCGGATTGCTACAACGGAAACGCAAAATTGCCAAAAGCAAAATCAAGGCTTGCCAAAATGCCAGTAGCATTATCAATAAGCCAATAGAAATCACTATTCAAACCTTAGGCGAAAATATTAACTCCCCTTATTCGGAGTTTGCGCCATTGCAATGGGGCGAGGATTTGTATTTTTCTTCTTTAAAATTTAAAAAATCAAAAAGAGGGAAGGAGGAGTACTTTAGTAGAATATTGAGCCAAAAAGGCGAGGAAAAAGCCAAACCTTTAAAAAAGAACATCAACCTCAAAGACATTCACAACGCCCATATTACCTTTAGTAGAGATAGTAACTGGCTCTATTTTACTCGATGCGAAAATATAAAAACTGGCGGCATTCGCTGTGAAATATACAGGCGAGACCTCCGAGAACGCCGAGCGAAAGACGAGCTTTTACCTGATTTTATCAACCTCGAAGGCTTTACCGCTACTCAACCTTATATTGGTTTTGACAAAACAGGCAAAAGAGAATGGCTCTTTTTTGCATCGGATAGAAAGGGCGGAAAAGGCGGAATGGATATTTGGAGTTCGGAAATCAAACCAGATGGAACATTCGCCAAACCTCGAAATTTGGGGCGCAATATCAACTCAATAGGGGATGAGATAACGCCATTTTACCAAAACAAAACGCTTTATTTTAGCTCGAATGAGCATATTGGGCTAGGTGGCTTCGATATTTTTAAAGCTAAAAATACAGGAAATAATCAGTGGTCAGTGCCTCAAAATATGGGTTTCCCATTAAACGGAAGTTATAATGATATTTACTTTGTATTGAACGATGATGGTTATACAGGCTTTTTTTCTACCAATAGAAAAGGAACTATTCTCTTGACTAAAAGTGCTTGCTGCAATGATATTTTTGCTTTTCAATTTCCGAAACCTAAAGTTGAAGAACCCGAAATTCCGCCTACTGATACTTTGATAACAGCCATTGAGGAAAAACCTAAAATAGATACTATTCCGATAGTGCAAAAGCAACCAACTTTTGAGGATGAATTGTCCAAAATGTTGCCCATTGCTTTGTATTTTGATAATGACCACCCAAATCCCCGAACCACCAAAACAACGACACCCCTTAGCTATGAAGAAACTTATTTAAGTTATTTTGCTAAAAAAGATGTGTTTTTAGATAAAATTTCAAAGCCGTTGAGCGGGCAAAAAAAAATAGAAGCCCAAGTAGAACTAGAAGCCTTCTTTGAAAATGAAGTTAAGTTTAGCTATAATAACCTAATTCGCCTCTCTAGTTTATTACTTATCGAATTAAATAAAGGCAAAACTTATACTATTTATATCAAAGGATACACTAGCCGACTAGCCTCTAGTGACTATAACATATCCTTATCAAAAAGGAGGATATCTAGCGTTAAAAACTTCTTAGAAACCTTTCAAGGCGGCATTTTTGAGTCTTTTTTGAAAAATGAACAACTTAAAATAATAGAAGTGCCATTTGGAGAAACAAAGTCAAAAGAAGATGCGAAAGTGAGTAGGATTCAATCTATTTATAGTGTAGATGCTTCGAGAGAAAGAAGGGTTGAGATTATAGAGGTTAAATAATTTTTAAGATAAAAATGTTATAATCTAATTTACTATCTAGCATTTTATTATTTTACAACAACTGAATAAAGGGTTCTTATTATACATTTAAATGAAAAATGGATATATAATTTATTGAATTTCAATATTTGTTATAATTCAACTTGTGAAATTTTCTAAAATAATACTTATAACAAGCTAAAAACCAATATCTTATTTTGTTTTATGTAATGTAAATCTTCAAAAAAATTAGAAATTATATTTCAAGACTAAGTGACTTTTCGTCTCTATATTGACAGAAAACAGTCACAGTGCAAAATTTTATTTCATATTAGTTTTAATTTGTCCTTTCTTTTCATATATTTGACCCTACTTCTAGACGCTTAGTATTTAAATTCATTTGTAGTATAATTAGTAATAATCTATTTGTTGCATATTAATCAATCCGTTACAGCCTATAATAAGTAATAGTAGCTCTATCCATTAATAGATAGAGTAGTTGCTGTATAGTTTTTTGTATTGAAAATTATTAAATTAAAAAATCTATTCATCTAAAGACGATAGAGATTTTTACTCTATTGTCTTATCTTAGCGTAATTTCATTATTCTCAGCTCTATGCTTTTCTTTTAAGGCAGTAGAATTGTCAGTATTGTATTACTCTGAGGGAGTAAAGTTGTATTAAAAAATGAGACATTTAAAGGAAGTAGAAGTTAAAGATCTAATAGGAAGATATGAGGCTGAACTCGGCAAACTATCCTATCAAGCTAAAAAAGTTCAAGAGGCTATCCTTGAACTAAAAACATACCTAAACGGAAACGGAAACGAACACCGTAATGGGAATGGGAATAACAAGGGGAACTGGGACGACAACTGGAGTAGAGATACATTCGGAAATACTTCACTAATCAGCAAGAGTCCGCAAGCATTCAACCGAAAACAATCCGTAGCCGAAGTATTGGGCAGCAATGAGGAAGTAGATTTGCCAGAAACAGGTTCGGATACCGATTATCTGATTGGGATTATTTCATATTAGATTCTTTGAAAGAAGCAGGCGTAGTATTGATTAATTCAGAGTTTTTTAAATTGGACGCAAAGCGAATGAAAACCGAAAACATGAATATTAGCAGAAGTCAATTACGTGGAAAAATCAATAGAAGTATTCATAAACTGACACATAAAAGAGGTATTTTAGTGAAAGTTTCGTTTCCAGGAAAGGGATATGCTTACGCTTTAAGTAGTTGGTTTGATGAGAATGGCAAACTACTTTTAAAACACAAACGCACTAGTATTGTATAAACGTATTATAACTCTATATCTATAACAAAAAGACACTTAAACAGCCTAGTGATAGTTTACGCTATCACTAGGCTGCTTTATTTTATGGTAAAGTGCTTCAAGCATTAGGGGAATATCTCAAAAAACCAAAATTCTATTATCTTCGTAAGTAGTATTAGCTGAGGCGATTTTTAACAATTTTGCTAAAATACAGTTATACATATTCTATTCTCTACTTTTGTTATTCTTATGGATTGACATTGAGAGATAAAACTAATGTCCATAAATATTAATAATACCTATTATTTTATGGTAATTCGCAACCTATTTCATTAAAAAAAAACAGCTAAATAAAGCAAAATTATGAAAAAAGAATACTTCAATCCAGATGACCTCAAGAATTTTAAAAATATTACAGAACATCAAGAAACGATGGGAAAAAAGTTTTTTGATTGGTATGGAAATGTCTTTAAAGGCGACTCTGCGCTCACAGCACGAGAGAAATCCCTCATCGCTTTAGCCGTAGCACACGCTATACAATGCCCGTACTGTATAGACGCTTATACGTCGTCTTGCTTAGAGAAGGGAGCGGACGAAGAGCAAATGATGGAGGCCGTTCATGTAGCTGCGGCTATCAAAGCAGGAACTACGTTAATTTATGGCGTTCAGATGATGAATCATGCTGAAAAATTATCCATGTAGAAAGCATAAAACAAGCATAAAACAAATCAAAAGAATTTAAAAAAGTAATAATGGCTATAAAGCAAAAAAGTAAATCATTAAAATCAAGGGGAACGGATTTATCTAATTCTTTCATTCAATTAAAAGTATTAAACGGAAAAGATATAGTAGATGTAAAGTTTCCGAAATTCGCTTCAAAGATAAAAGAAGATGGCTATAACAGGCTAAAAACCAATACGTTAGAAATATTTCAATTAAATATTGGAAAACTTTGCAATCAAACTTGCGCACACTGTCACGTAGATGCAGGTCCAGATAGGAGGGAGGAAAATATGGGTAGAGCAACGCTGGAGCGTTGTTTAGAAATCATAAAATCGGTGGATAGTATTCATACTGTGGACATTACAGGTGGTGCACCAGAGATGAACCCTCACTTCAAATGGTTTGTAGAAGAGGTGAGTGCAATGGGCAAACAGGTGATTGACCGATGCAATTTGACCATCATTAGAGCCAACAAGAAATACCACGATTTACCTCAATTTTTCAAAAAAAATAAGGTTCATGTCATTTCTTCGCTACCTTATTTTTCTAAAAAGAGGACAGACAACCAGCGTGGAGACGGTGTTTTTGAAGATTCCATCAAAGCCTTGCAAATGCTAAATGAAGTGGGCTATGGCAAAGAGGGGAGTGGCTTGAAATTGGATTTGGTCTATAACCCTTCTGGCGCATTTTTGCCTTCTGACCAAGCTAGTTTGGAAGCTGAATTTAAACGGCAGTTAAAAAGAAAATACAATCGTGAAGGTCATGTGGAGGGTGTTTTCCGCTTTATCATCTCCACGACCTTTTCCGCGAAGAGGAGGGAGCGTTTTGTCGTGCAGGAAGGGACAGACATTCCGTTTGCGGCAGGAAAAGGGAACAAAATAATCGTCTCCGCAGTCATTGCACCGGACTCTGGCAACCCATGCTCAGGAATGCCGCAGTCCAGAAAGGCATAGACGATGTTTATGACCGCCTGCTTCAGCCAACCATACTTCCGCTCCAGCGTGTCCGGGTAGACACGGGCAAAGTCTTCAAAGAAGGACTCGATGACACGGTAATATGATGTGGACTCCGGTCTTCTCTGATTCAGGAATCAATGTCCCATTTCAGCATCAACAAGCTGGTGGTGGTTGATCACGGACTTCGTGAAGGCTGGCCATCCTCAATCTTGCAACAAAAACAAAAAATTAACTCAAAGGAAAAGAGCGTTGATGCTGCAAAGGCCTTTGGAGTGTAAACTCAGAAGGATTTTTAATTTACTCTGCTTGCAAGGAGGTGTTTTTGATGGTTTCGCAATATTCAAAATACATTTCTCTCTCCAATTTTTCTCTAATTTGTTTAAATTATTCACTAAGATTTAGAAGTTCGATGATTTGAGCTCCATAAACAGTTCCTGAGCAATCAAATAATGTTCAAGGGCTTTCTTAAATTCGTTTTGTTCATTATAAAGATTACCTAGTTGTGCATGAGAGCTAGCAACAGTTAAGGTATCCTCTACTTCTTCCGCACAATTTAGACTTATCCTATAGCACCGATGTGCTTTCTCAAAATCCCCTCTTATTTGATGAATCATACCAATTTGGTGGAGAGATTGAGCTAGCCCAATTTTATCCCCCAGTTCTTCATCTATTCTTAGACTTTTTTCATATTTTTCAAGGGCTTTTTCATAGTTATTCTGGCTATAGAATATAT
>CALOED010000194.1:0-15384 GCA_942492005.1 uncultured Saprospiraceae bacterium | reverse complement strand
CCTTTTCCAACGTCACCATATCCAGCTACTACGGCTACTTTTACAACTACTTCATTACATCCGTTGCACGACGAATAGCATCCACACAACTTTCTTTTACAACCGTATTTGTTAGCACAAACTTCGACTTCGTTACAGAGTCATTCACGTTGATAGCAGGCATAGGTAAAGTACCTTTAGCCATACGCTCATACAAACGGTGAACGCCAGTAGTTGTCTCTGGCTGATAATCCTTTGATATTAGAAACTAACTCAGGATAGTTGTCAAGCACCATGCTGGTCAAATCACCACCATCATCCAAAATCAAATTTAACGGCTGACGGTCTTCACCAAAGAAAATCGTTTGCTCAATAGCCCAGTTAAACTCTTCCTCCGTCATGCCTTTCCAAGCATATACCGGAATACCTGCCGCTGCAATAGCTGTTGCCGCATGGTCTTGAGTAGAGAAAATATTGCAAGAAGACCACGTAACGTCTGCTCCTAACTCTATCAATGTCTCAATCAAGACTGCCGTTTGGATAGTCATGTGCAAACATCCCGCAATTCTTGCGTCTTTCAAAGGCTTGCTTTCTCCATATTTAGCACGCAATGCCATCAATCCTGGCATTTCTGCTTCTGCTAATTCTATTTCTTTTCTACCCCATTCTGCTAGGGCGATGTCTTTCACTTTGTACTTCAAATAAGGTTGTACAGCTTCCATGTAAATCTTTTAAATGATTAAAATTTCAACCTAAACTGGTATTTCGAGGTGCAAAGGTAAAGTTTTATTGAATGAAAAATCAAATAATAAAAAATAATCTAATTTTGTGTCGTTGATTTTCAAATACATTCAAAATCAATGTATTGGGAAGGCGTGAAAAAAAACTTCGCTAGTTTCTTTTTTGTAAAATCATCTGTTACCGATTTTTATCAATAGCTTATTTCAGTAAGACCGCTAAAAAGGTATGCTTATCGCAAAAAGAAGGCATCAAGTCTAAAAAAAACATAGCCAATAAACATTAATCCCATGAATTTATTTAATATTGAATAGTTTTTTGTTAGACAATTATAATAGGACTCATTTGAGGGTTCTTTTTTAACTTAAAAGAAGAATGTCATGTTTGACCAAAATGAATTTAAAAAATACGCCACTAAACACCTAGGTATTAGTAGCTTATTGTTAGAAGATTACGCAAAGTATAACTTGCGTACCGCAGGCAACCTTCAGGCTTTAACGCCTAACGTGATTGAAGAAAGACGTTTGAACGTAACGGCGATTGATGTATTTTCTCGCCTAATGATGGATAGAATTATCTTTTTAGGTACAGGCATCAATGACCAAGTTGCGAATATTATACAAGGACAATTGCTTTTCTTAGAATCTGCCGATGCTCGTCGAGATATTCAAATTTTCGTGAATAGCCCAGGCGGTTCGGTAATAGCAGGTTTGGGCATTTATGATACGATGCAATACGTTACGCCAGATGTGGGAACTATCTGTACGGGACTTGCCGCTTCGATGGGGGCAGTCTTGCTCACTGCTGGCACAAAGGGCAAGCGTACTTGTTTGCCGCATTCTCGTGTGATGATACATCAACCTTTGGGCGGTATGCAAGGGCAAGTATCGGATATGGAAATATCTTACCAGCTTATCAAGCAAATGCAAAAGGAGTTGTACGATATATTGGCAAGTCATACTGGGCAAGATTACGATACCATAGCTAGAGATTGTGACCGTGACAACTGGATGGTAGCTCAGGAAGCTAAAGCCTACGGGTTGGTAGATGAGGTATTGGTTCGTAAAGTAGCAGAATAATTTCTGGTCATATTTATTGTAGTATTTTTTTTTGAAAATATAAATAGCCAAATTGAAAGATACTAATTCCTTCAATTTGGCTATTTATAATTCTATTTCACTTATTATTTATCATCAATCACCTATTTTGACTAGCAGCTACAAGCTGCTTTTTTTTATTTTAGTTCGATGTTTAAAATATTCATCCCAAACAAATATTGACTTTGAATGTATCAAACCGTCTTATAGTTGCGTTCTTATGAAAATAGATATTCTAGAAGAAAAGTAATATTTTTATACCCTTAATGTTCTAGAGTGTTTTTTAAAAAAAAACGGTTCATTGACAATTTTTGCCAAGATAAAACCCTGAAGGCCTGCCTGCCGCAGGCAGGGGTTTGAGCAAATAGCATAGGGCATCGCCCTATGAGATGTTCAAAATACTAAAACAGCCCCGAAAGGGCGGAAGCTATCGCCCCGGCCTGTGGCAGGTCTTTGGGGCTTTCTGGCAAAAATTGTCAATGAACCAAAAAAACAAATAACTTCAAGGATATTACAAAAAAACAAGTAAAGATTAGAACGGATAAACTTTTCTAATCCTAATCACCCATATTTACATGAAAAAATTTAACAGTAATTATAGATGTTCTTTTTGTGGCAAAAGCAAGGAAGAAGCGTTGATTTTGGTAGCCGGCATTGATGGTCATATTTGCGAAACCTGCGTAGAACAGGCGCAAGACATCATCAATGAAGAACTCAACTCAACGGAATCATCTTATGATATTTACTTGCCTGATACCATCACGCCACGAGACATCAAAAACTACATGGATGAATATGTGATTGGGCAAGATGAAGCGAAAAAATTTATAGCCGTAGCCGTTTATAACCATTACAAACGCCTCAAGCAAGATGGAGAAGATGATGTAGAAATCGAGAAATCGAACATTTTGCTCGTCGGAAAAACGGGAACGGGCAAAACGCTTTTAGCAAAAACGATTGCAAAATACCTGAGTGTACCATTTGCCATCGTGGATGCTACGGTATTCACAGAAGCAGGTTATGTGGGCGAAGATGTGGAAAGTATTTTGAGCCGATTGTTGCAGGTTTGCGATTTTGATATAGCGGCAGCAGAAAAAGGAATTGTATATATTGACGAATTGGATAAAGTAGCTCGCAAGCGTGATAATCCTTCTATTACGAGAGATGTTTCGGGCGAAGGCGTGCAGCAATCTTTACTCAAAATGCTGGAAGGCACTACGGTAAACGTGCCGCCGCAAGGCGGACGAAAACACCCCGAACAACGCCTCGTGAGGGTAAATACCGAAAATATACTGTTTATCTGTGGCGGTGCGTTCGACGGCATCGAGAAGACGATTGCCGAGCGATTGAATACGCAAGTGATAGGTTTTAACGCTTCAAAAGAAAAAAGAATCCAGCGAGAGTTAGAAACACTCTTGCCGTATATCAATCAGCAAGATTTGAAATCTTACGGTTTGATTCCAGAGTTGATTGGTCGTTTGCCCGTAGTTGGCTACCTCGAGCCGCTCGACCAAAAAGCACTCCGACGCATCTTGACTGAGCCTAGAAATGCACTTATCAAACAATACAAAAAACTCTTTTCGATGGAAGGCATCGAACTCACCGTTACGAATGATGCGATTGATTATATGGTAGAAAAAGCGGAAGAGTATCAATTAGGCGCAAGAGGGTTGCGCTCCATTTGCGAAGCCGTGCTGACCGATGCAATGTTTGAATTGCCGTCAGAGAAATCCATTCGTTCTTTTATACTGACGGCAGAATATGCTAATCATAAACTTTCAAACTCGATGGTGGCGAAACGCCTAAAAGCGGCTTAAAAGCAACGGAAATGTCTGCATTTTGCCAAATATCATTCTTTGAATGCTAAACAATATAAAATTATAAACCGTTACACTTACAAGCAAATTCGTGAATAGCAATTTTCAATGAATTTTGTTTTGTGTGTGATTGGGTTTTAATAGAATCGACTCTGGGCTTCGGCTTAGGGTCGTTTTTTTTATCGTAATCGACCCAATGCCCAATCTAAAGCGACTTGTGTTTCTTGAAATTTTGCCTTCAGTTCTAAAATTTTTAACTGCACGGCTATCAATTTATTTTCTCTCGAATTGACTAAAAAGAGCGAACTCTCGCCAATGTTAAACTTCTGCCGTTCCGCATCGAGTAAGCGTTGATAATTAACGATATTGTCATTCGATAATCGGATTTGCTCCAATAAGTTATTGGACTGTACAAAATAATATTGCGCTTTGTTGGAAAGTTCCAACTGTTTTTGAGAGCGGTCAAGTTCGGTTTCTTGCATTTTGATGGCGTTCAGTTGGAGGTTTGCCCGAGCCGAACGATTCGGGATAGGCACTTTGAATGCTACCCCCCATTTGTAATTTTCAATAGAAATAGCTGCCGCATCGCTTCCGCCCGTTGGCTCTAGCAGGAAGTTATAATTAATATCCAACTTAGGTTTTAGCTTTTCTTGCTTCCAACGCCTATCTACCTCTAGGTTTTTTAGTTTCAAATCATACAACAATAAATCGGGATGGCTTACGCCTAAATTTTGAATATTCGACAAAATACTATCCGCTTGCCAATTTGTTTTTTCTTGAATAATATTTAGCCTCAAAGGCACAATATTGGCTTGCAATCGAAGCGGCTGCCCGTTTTCGTCCCAAAGAAAATTCGATAATTCAAATGTCTTTTTCTGAAACTTCACGAAGGCTTTATTCGCTTGTATTAGCCTATCTTGCCACTGGATAAAGGCTTCAAGCGTATCAATAGCGGGCTTGTTGCCTTGCTCAAAAGCTATCTTTACGCCCTCTAGGCGCACCTTAGCCAAGTCCACGGCTTGCTGATAAATAGCCAACTCATTGCCCATCGTTGTCCATTCCCAATATTTGATGGAGGCTTCAAATATCAAATCATTGATAAGTTTTCGTTGTTCGATAAGCGTCATGGAAGCAAAAATATCAGCTTGCTGCAAAGCTGCCCTGCGTTCGTCTATCAGTAAGCCTTGCAATACGAGTGCCTGAAACGCCAGCATAGACCAAACCTGCTTTGGGTACATAGTTTTCAGGATTTAGAAATTCTCCCTGATTATTATCATAACCTGCCTTGAATGTTGCGCCGAAGGTAGTCGGAACTTTTACGCCAGCCCCCAAATTTCGATAATAAGATTTATCATCAAAGTTCTTTTGGTCAAAATAAGTAAACAATTGCGGGTCGAAACCACCCTTTGCACTACGCACTACTTGCTCCCCTTTGGGCAATAACAACCTTGCTTTTTGAGCTATCGGATGATTTGATTTTACCGTTTTTATAAAATCAGAATATTCTAAAATCACGCTCTCATCTTGCGCATGAAGCTGAACAATCAGCAACAGACATAAGACTGAACCTATCATTTTTATCATTATTGTTATTTTATTCACGCCAATTTTTTTCTTCAAAAATCGAAACTACTTTACCGACCTTAGGGGTGCTTTCGTTTTTACATCTTTCACTTTCTCCTTGTCGTAAAAATCGGGCGGAAAAGCATTGAGTTGTCGCCAAAGCTCGTACCAAATAGGCACATCTTTGAGCAAAGCTATTCCTTCTGCGCCCGAACCTACTCGCAGCGCATCGGGCCAATCTTCTTCCTTTTCATCTTGCGCTACTAAGACTCGGTATTTACCATTGTCATTAGCAAATCTATCTACGGCTATCACCTCGCCTCGAAACATTCCGAGCGAAGCACCTGGCCACCCTGAAAACACAACGGCAGGCCAACCGTCGAAGAGTATCTGAATGCGTTGTCCTTGATTCATCAGCGGCAAATCCACGGGGTTGATGTACATTTCTACCGCCAAATCATACTGAGAAGGCATAATGCTGACTATCTTTTCGCCTTCTTTTATCGTTTCGCCAATGCCCGTAGTGATGGCTTTTGTAATATAACCATTTTGTGGCGCAGTAATGAAATACATCCCCTGCCGCACCGAGTAATTCATGTATTCATTTTGCATTTTTGAAACCGTAGCCGCAGCATCATACTGCCCCGAAAGGGAAGAAAAACGGTCAGAATTGGCTTTCGCCAATTTATCCTGATATTGGTTTTGAATAGAAATAAGCTCTATTTGAGCATTGAGCAAAGCATTTCTACTCGTCAGCAATTTATTCTCGGCACTAATGAATTTACCCTGCGCTTCTTGTAGCTTGATTCTTCTACTTTCCAGCTTGGTAAGCGACTCAATTCCATCTTTGTACATCTGCTCCATTCGCCCAAATTGTGCTTGCGCTATCTCATAGTTTTTGCGAGCCACGTCATAGTCGATGCTATCCGAAACCACTTTGAGTTCGGATTGTCTTTGGTAGTTCTGAGCTTGTTCTATTTTTAAATCCCTTGTTGCCTTTAGTGCTTGCACCTGGTTCTCAAGTGCATTTACTTTTTCGGCATAAGACCTAACAGAAAGTTCTTTAGCAGAAATTTGTTGCTGCGTGCGTGCCAGTAAGTTAGGGTCGAGGTATTTGTCTTTTATTTCAGAAATAAATAAAATCGTATCTCCCTTTTCCACATAATCTCCTTCTCTCACAAACCATTTTTCTACACGCCCCGGAATGATAGAATGTATCGTTTGAGGTCGCTGTTCGGGTTCTAAAGTCGTGACATAGCCTTTGGCACGTATATTTTGCGTCCACGGAAGGAATAGTATCCCAATAAAAATGGCTAATAATATGATTAATAATCTCGACAACATACTTGCTCGGTTGGAATCGTATAGCATTCCAAATGCCTTGTAGTCCGATTTTGTTATTTTACTATCTACTCTGTTCTTACTTAGATTTAGCATTGTTTAGATTTTTATTCATTGCTGATAATCATTTGAATGAATTTTTGGAGATGCTACTTAAAACAAAAAAAATCTTGTTTTGTAGTGTCTTCGATGCCTTTTTTACAACCTTTGCCAAAAGCACTATACATTAAAAATCTCTTCGTACCATTCTTGCTGTCGTACTTCTTCATAGTTATCAAATATTATCAATGCGCCATCTTTCATGATTACTATTTTTTGAAAATTTTGCGCCACTTTTGGGTCATTTGATACCGCAATGACTGTTGTTCCGTTGTCCTTGTTTATCAGATGATTTATCAAGCGATTGCGCTCGGTGGTTTCTAGTTTGTTGAAAGTATCTTCTAGCAAAATCATTTTTGGATGCCCTGCAATTGCTCTTGCCAACATGATTTTCTGAGCGATGCTTTTGGAAAGCCTTCGCCCTTCGGGGTCGAGTACTTTGTGGTAGCCTTCGGGGATTTGTTCTATAAAATCGGACAATCCCATAATTTCAACGGCTTTTTTCACATCTTCAAAATCAATATTGGGGCGACCCATAGATATATTTTCCAAAATCGTTCCCCTAAAAACATCTTCCCTCGCTAGGCTATCTCCCATGACATACCGCAATTCATTGAGGTCAATATTACTCAATGGAATTTGATTATAAGAAATTGCGCCACCGTACTCTTGATACAATCCAGCTATCATTTGCAAAAGTAAAGACTTGCCCGAACCGCTAAATCCTGCTATACAAACCTTTTCGCCAGCTTGAATATCCAAGTTGATATTTTTAAGAATATCGTCCCTTGAGTCTTCAAAACGATAGCTAAAGTCTTTGAACTTCACACCCAAACCAGATGCTTTTGTAATTTCGGAAATACTCTCTTTGTTGTCTTCTTCGAGCGGAACGTCGGTTACAGTGCCTATTTTTTCGATAGCCGTCAAGACATCATATACCGTTTCCATCGTTAGAATGAGCTTTTCAATGGCTGCCAACACGAGGATAATTACAATCTCTGCGGCAACGAATTGCCCAATGTTCATCTGTTGCTGTATCACCAGCATTCCGCCCAAAATCAATAAACCTGCCGCAACTAATGCCCGCAAACCCACCATATTGATGTATTGTGTCAGTAAAACTCGGAAATGGTTTTTTCGAGCAGAAAGGTAGCCGCTCACGAGTTTATCCGTTTTTTGGAGCGGCAAATCGGTTTTGCCTGCAAGTTTGAAGGTTTCGAGTGTGCGAGCCACTTCTTCGAGCCAATGCGCTACTTCGTATTTATACTTGGATTCTTTCAAACTGGTTTTTAAGCCCATCGGTCCAGTAAAACGAATAATCAGGAAAATGATTAGCACAATCAGTAGGCTAAAGAAGATAAAAAACGGATGGTAAAACGAAAGTAAGACTAAGCCAAACACGACTTGAAGCGAGGCGGTAGAAAAATCAATTAAAATTTTGGGAATGCCCTTTTGAACATTCAACGTATCAAAAAAACGATTGACCAGTTCTGGGCCATAATATTTTCTGACTTCCTTCATTTGCATTTTGGGCAGCCGATACGCAAATTCAAATGCCGCACGGGTAAAAATCCGCTGTTGTAGCCGCTCTGTAATAGTTAGTTGCATGATTTGTAAAATCCCAACCATTACCATATCGCCTATCACTAAGGCTACCACCAACACTATCCATGAAGTAGAAACTTCTCCTACATTTATGAGATTGATAATCGCTTGTATCCCCAATGGAAGCGATAAATTAACCAATCCTGCAAAAATAGCGAAGATGTAAATATTATAAATATCTTTGCTATCTACGCTCAAAAGAGAAAAAAAACGCTGTAATGCTGTCATTTTTAATTATATTCTTATTGCTATTTTTTATCCAAAGACTGTAACGATAGTTTTACTATTAAGTTTAGTAGTTTTAATATTTTTATATGAAATTATTACCTCATATATTTTGGTTATAAAAATAAATTAATGCTCAATTCAGTTGCTCAAAATACCGAAATTCTTAAAAAAACTGCTCTTCATTTGGGGTTTTCTTTCGTAGGCATTGCCAAAGCGCAACAGCTTGACGACGAAGCGAGACGCTTAGAGGAATGGCTCAATCGTGGGTTTCATGGCGAAATGAGCTACATGGAAAACCATTTTGATAAACGCATTGACCCTACTAAACTGGTAGAAGGCGCAAAATCGGTGGTTACGCTAATGTATAATTATCATAACGATACACCACAAACCGACCCGACTGCACCCAAAATCTCGCAATACGCTTACGGAAAAGATTATCACTACGTCGTCAAAGATAAACTTAAAATGCTTTTGCAGACTATTAATGAAGAGATTGGAGAAGTACACGGGCGTTGTTTTGTGGATTCTGCACCTGTGCTGGAGCGAGATTGGGCAAAGCATGGCGGCGTGGGTTGGGTTGGAAAAAATACACTGCTTATCAATAAGCAACAAGGTTCGTATTTCTTTTTGGCAGAACTGATTATTGATTTGGAGCTTACGCCTGACGCGCCTATTAAGGATTATTGCGGCACTTGCACCCGTTGCATTGACGCTTGCCCGACGGATGCGATAGTTGAGCCGTATTTGGTAGATGGTAGCAAATGTATTTCGTATTTTACCATAGAGTTGAAAAATGCGATACCTAATGAAGTAAAAGGAAAATTCGAGAATTGGATGTTTGGATGCGATATTTGCCAGCAGGTATGCCCATGGAATCGGTTTTCGAAGCGGCACAACGAACCTCAATTTGAGCCGCATCCCAATTTATTGACTATGACGAAAGGCGACTGGGAAGACATCACAGAGGAAGTATTTAGGGAACTATTCCGTCGCTCTGCCGTTAAAAGAACCAAATTTAAAGGCTTGAAACGTAATATTGATTTTTTGAAATGAAAATCCTAACAAAAAGACTAAGACGGTTCAGCTATCGTTAAAATAGAATCTTCGATTTTTATACAGAGAATGAGCCATGAAACAATTGATACTGACCATACTTATTTTTAGTTGTACTTTTTTTGGAATGCAAGGGCAAGATGCTTGCTCATCGGTGCGCTATAAGCAGCCTATTTTTAAGGAAGTAAATGTATATGAAAATATTGCATACGCTAGGGCAATGCCTTATTGGAAATATGGAAGAGCGGAGAAAAAAGATTTTCATTTCGATTTTTATGAGCCTTTGAACGACGAGGTGGAAAAACGTCCGTTGGTCTTGATGTTTTGCGGTGGCGATTTTCAAAAAGGAGATAAAAAAGACAGTGAAGTAAAAACATGGTGCGATAGTTTAGCGAGTTATGGTTTTACTTGTGCGGCGGTCAATTATAGATTGGGCTACAATCCTAAAAGTGGCGCAAGCGTAGAACGGGCTATTTATAGAAGCGTGCAAGACGTGCGAGCCGCTATCCGATATTTCAAAGAATTTCATAATACTTTTAAAATAGATACGAACCAAATATATATTGGAGGCGACGAAGCTGGCGCAGTAGCCGTGCTGCATGCGGCTTTTATAAATGAAGAAAAACAACGAGCAAAGGCAACTTACGGCATCACGGACGAAAACAGCGATTTGGGCTGTTTGGATTGTTCGGGCAATGTGTATGCGCATTCCACAGATGTGGCAGGGCTGATTAATATGCGTGGTACTATTTCGCAAATGGACTTGACGACAATGCGCAAAAAAATTCCGATGATTCATATCGAAGATGCGCTCAAGGTAGCTTCTAAAGCAGACGAAAATCCTCTGGTGCAACTCAATATGAAAAGCGCAACGGCTTTACACGACGAACTTGACCGACTCGGCTACCCTTCCAAAAAGGAAGATGTTGCTATTTTTAACTCGTCGGGGCTAACAAAATCTTTGCAATCGACGCAAATTTGGAATGCCGTTTGGCAACAAATCCGCAGTTTTTTATTTGAAACCATGTCATTTACTTCGCCTGCCCCTCTCGGCAGACTCAAAGCCTGTGCTGGAAAAACCATGACCTATAAAGCCAAAAAGATGGAAGGCGCAAAATATTGTTGGCAAGTTTTGGGTGGCAAAATAGTGGCAAGCAGCGGTGCGTCGGTGGATGTGGTTTGGAATTATAATCGAGAAGAAGGAAGCATTCGAGTGATTGTCACGAATCCAGCAGGCGTAGTAGGGCAGCCTTCGGCTTTGCTTACCGTAAATTTACAAGACGTTGCCGTATCTGATTTTGCTATTCAAAAAATAGAAGAAAACGTCATTCAAGTGAAAGATGAATCTTCTTATGGTTCGTTTTTTACATTGGATTTTGGAGATGAGAGTAGCCCTTTGAGCGGCAAACCGGGCAGTATTGTTTTTCACACGTATGATTTGAAAGGCGACTATACTGTTACGCAAGTGTTAGAAAACGTGTGTGGTACGGCTATCAGCACCCAAAATATATCTATTGATGATATTGCGGTGGACGCTTGGGAAGTGCTGCGTTCTGCTGTTTTTACAGAAAAAGAAACCTTTTCGCCTAATGAAATAGTAGCGATAAAACTCAATCCGAACATTTATTATCAGGATATAAAACTCGATATTATCCACGAAAAAGGCGAAAAAGTCTTTAGCCGCACCGTCAATCTAAGTGCTACGCCTGCCATTGAATGGGCAAAAAATCAGTTGCAAAAAGGAAAATATACGATTCAAATCACGGCAGATGGAAATACAGTGAAAAAATATTTTAGTGTAGAATGATAAAGAACTTACTAGACTTTGCCACTTAGCATCGGCACGAATCGAAATGCACCAAAATCCTCTGTGATGTATTCGTTTTCTTCCGATGTTTTTTGAAGGCGCAACATTTTTTGGCTTTGGCCTTGTTCGCCTATCGGTATCACCAAAAAGCCACCTACTTTGAGTTGGCTGATGAGTTCCATCGGCACAGTCTCTGCCGCTGCCGTCACGATGATCTTATCGAAGGGTGCAAACTCTTTCAAGCCCTTGTTTCCATCTCGATAGTAGGAGCGAATGCCCAGCAAGCCCAAGTCTTCAAATATAGTTTTGGCTTGCAAATACAGGCTTTTGATGCGCTCGACGGTGTAAACTCGCCCGCCCAATAAGGACAAAACAGCCGCCTGATAGCCCGACCCCGTTCCTATTTCCAATACCTTTTCTCGTTTTTTGATGTGCAACAGTTCGCTCTGAAAAGCAACGGTAAAGGGTTGAGAAATGGTTTGATTGTCGTCTATGGGTAATGCTCGATTTTCGTAAGCTGCCTCCTCGAAGGTAGAATCTATAAAAAAATGGCGTGGCAAAGCACGAATAGCCTTTAGCACTTTTTCATTTTTGATACCTTCTGCCCTCAATTCGCTTACGAGTTGTCTGCGTCTGCCTTTATGATAATAAGTGTCTTGCACTTTTTGTGATATTAGTATTTTGTAAATCAACAACCTATTTTGTTGATATAAGCCCGAAAGTAGCAAAATAGCGAAGTATTTGAAAATATATCAAATACTTCGCTGTTTTTTATTTTAAAATAACACGCTAGATTTTACAAAAAAAATGATTGGCAGGCATAAAAAAAAGAGTATTGGAATAAGTTCCAATACTCTTTTTCTAATACAATTAAAATACTGAAAGATTTCAATATTTCGGCTTTTGCAAATCCTAGAATCTAGGACAGTAAACATTTCTTGAAAATACTCTGCACAATTTGTAAGACAATGCCAATTCAAAACCACCATTGCCATTAGAAGCAGGGCGAAGAGAAGAAACATTGGCATCATAACTAAAGCCAAAGGTGAAATTATTATAATCAAAACGAGTAGAAAAAATCAAGGCATCTACGGCTAATCCAGAATTAAAATCTCTAGAAACCCTTGTCCATAAACCTATTAAAAAGGCTTGATAGTCAAATGCTTGCTTTCCTACAATGAATTTTACGCTTGTCCCTGCATTCACTTCCATAGAAAGTGCCCTTGGAAAAATGCAACAAATCCTGGTACTAAACCTACATTGCGGTTAAACATCAATTCTCCTCCACCATGAACGGCAATTTTAGCATCCAATTGTACGCCTGCTTCGTTGCCAAACGATTGATTAGGAGCGTTCAAGTGATTGAACGACGTTCCGATAAAGAAGTTAGTATTATCATCCAAAACCGTAAACCACAACAATCCTGCGCCTACGTCAGCGAATGTAAAATTGTCTCTGACGAATGTTTCGTTGGAAGGTAGGTTTTGATTCCAGCCTTCGCCGTCAAATTGTGAACCGTAGCGCATATTCAAGAAATTGACGCTGCGTTGCGCCATCCCCAACTCTGCACCAGCCACTAAGTAATGCGCACGTTTTCGATAGCCTCCCATTTTCTTGCTATAAGAAAGAGATAGTTTTCCTTGAAAAGTACTGAATGAAGATTCCCCCGCTTGATCGCCCCAAAGCGTCAATCCGTAACCGAAAAAGTCTGAACGTCCCACAGGAGTACGAGCATCGTAAGAAGCTGAAGTGGTATTGAAGGCATTGGTTTTCAATACACTTTGCCACTGACTGCGGTAATTGAATGAGAAACGTCCGTTACAATTCATAACACCCGTCAGAGCAGGGTTAAGATTTGTAGGCGACATATAGAACTGCGAAAAGTGAATATCTTGTGCTTGTACGCAGACCGTAGCGAGCAATAAGCCTGATATTAATAGTAATTTTCTAAATTTCATACTATTGTTTTTTATAGTAGAACGTGGTTATTTCCTTGATTGTATTATAAACCCATGAATTTATACAAAGAAAACCAGATTTTGCTAATTATAACTAATTCTATATAAAAGAATGTGTGCAAATACTATTTTAGTAAATTATATTACACTTATTCACAAAGAGTAAGGCAGTTTTGTGAGTAAACAATAAATGCACTTTGAATTAACGCATACTTTCGGTTGAATATTTTTTGAGCTACGGATTACAAAATAAAAAAATCAGAAAGGTAAATTTACCCTTCTGATTTTTCTGTTATTAGCCAGCACTTTAAGAAATATATCACTTCCAAATTACTTTGCTCTATCCACTTTAGCTTTTGGCTTTGCTTTTTGTTGCTGCTGCTCTTCCTTATGAATCGTTGTATTCGTTTTGGAAATACTGCCCGAAGTTTCTATTTGATATTCTTTGGTAGAATATAGTTTTTGCTTTTCGGCATCCAGGCCATTAGCGTAAGAAGCTACGGTTACTTTGAGGTCAGCATCTATTTTGCCAAGGCGCAAATAGATGCTTTTTTCGCTGAGCGTGATAGAAGAAATCATGCGTTTGTGTGGTGCAATGTCTTCTTTAGATTTTTGATAAGTAGCCAACACGAGAACCTCGGCCGGGGTCAAGGCCCAGTTCGCCCGCTTCATCGACTTCGGCGAGCCCGGCCTCAGCGACCTGCCTCACGGCCCGGTGGTGACCGCAACGGCCGAAACCCGCGGCGTCCTGCTGAACAACGCCGACTGGCTCGCCGACAAGAACTACATCGAGTTCCTGCGCGACGTGGGCCGCCACTTCTCGGTCAACCAGATGCTGACCCGCGACTTCGGTGAAGACGCGCATGGAGGCGGGCCTGTCGTTCATCGAGTTCAACTACATGATCCTGCAGGCCTACGACTTCGCCGTCCTCAACCGCGACCACGGCTGCAAGCTGCAGATGGGCGGCAACGACCAGTGGGGCAACATCTGCTCGGGCGTCGACCTCTGCCGCCGCCTCAACCAGCAGGAGGTCTACGGCCTCACCTTCCCGCTGCTGGCCACCGCCACCGGCGCCAAGATGGGCAAGACCGCCGCGGCCGAAACGGCGCGGCGCACCTTCGAGGACGGAGCCAGTGCTGCCGGCCTTCCGAGCATTTCGCTGGATCGGCTCGGTGCTGGCCGGCCTGCTCACGGCCTGTGTGGCGGCAGGGCTGGCCACATCCAATGGCGAGGCACGGCGATCGGTCCAGGGCGGCGCCATCCGGGTCAACGACAAGCCCGCATCCGACGACAAGATGGTGCTGACCGAGGCCCTCCTCAATGATGACGGCGTCATCAAGCTGTCGATGGGCAAGAAGAAGCACGTGCTGCTGAAGGCCTGATAGACGTCAGGGGCTTGCCTTGTCGGCATTGCGCGCGGGCTGTTGTGCAACGTGGAGGTCCCGGTTTAGGAACTATTCAGCCTTCACAGGCCGACTATTTTCAGGCAGTAAAAGGTGGCGGGCACGGCGATTATAAAAATCATTGTACTGATTCTGCATCGGTGCAGGAGATGAACGACTTCGTCGGACAGGGTTTTGACCTGGCATTTAAATACCGTACCCCGGTGATGATATTGACTGACGGGCTAATTGGGCAGATGATGGAGAAAGTAGAGTTGCATGATTTTAAACCCCGTTGGACAGATGAAGAAATCCAAAAACTGAGTGTGAATGGGCCTGTACAGGAAAAAAGGCCGTAATCGTCATGTGTCTACTTCATTGGAGCCTGATTCCGAATTGATGGAGCAAAACAACTGGCGTTTTCAGGCAAAATACCGTAAAATTGAAGAAAACGAGGTAGAATACGAAATGAGACGGATTGCGATGATGCTGACTACATCTTTGTCGCTTATGGTTCTTCTTTCACGTATTTGCCAGAAATCGATACAGTTGCACGTGCAAAAGGCTACAAAGTTGGTTTGTTACGCCTGATAACCCTTTTATCCGTTTCCAACCCGGATAATAGAAAATTGGCAGAAAAAGTGAAGGGTTTTTATCTGTAGAGATGAGTGCCGGACAGATGGTTGAAGATATCAAACTGGCTGTTAATGGTA
>CALOED010000193.1:0-6534 GCA_942492005.1 uncultured Saprospiraceae bacterium | reverse complement strand
GAGTTGTGCGATGGTGTATTTCGTTTGGCTACTAATTGCCAAAAAAGGAACGACAGCCGATAAAGATTGGGTGCGGCAACCTTCCATGAAATTGGTCAATCAGCGCATTCAGCGCATCAAAAAACGCTTGATTTACTTGAGTTTGGTAACGCAATGGCTTTTTGTATTGAATATGTTTAACTTTATTCAAATGGATGAAAACGGCATTCAATACAGTCCATTTTATAGTTTAGATATTCAAAAATACGCCTTTAGCGACATCAAAGAAGCCAAAATGCACGTGGCTGAAACGACGCACACCAGCAAAGGCAAACGCTACAAAAAGCAAACACCGCATTTTGAAGTTTATTTTTCGGCAAGAAAATGTGTGGAACTTTGGCAATCCATACACTGGAGCGAACGGGAATATGAAAATTTGAGAAAAGCTATCATTTTTTTGCAAGAAAACCATGTGCCGATAAATATTGATATGCCCGGTATTTTGGAAAAAAGCAAATACCAAAATTATTTCAGAAGAGATATTTATGACGAGATAATGGGAATGTTTCAGTTTGCAGAATCCATAAAAGAAAACCGATACAAGGCGTATAAAATCGGTGAGCCGTTGGTACTCCAGGATATTACGATGACCATTGATTCGAGCGTTACGGAAATGGGCGAAGGCTTTTATAAAGCACCCAAAGGCAAGCGAATAGAAATGGTGCATCTGACCATAGATAACCACAAACGAGATACTTTTATCATGGTGGACATGAATATGCACTTGTACGATGCGCAAAACAATCAATATATGTCAAGTATTTTTGCACGAGATTCGTTTGACAGTTACATTCCGCCTCAAACAGCGCATAGCGGAACGGTTGGTTTTTTAGTGCCTGACACCATCACTCAATTGCGCTTGAAGTACCGAATCGGTTTTATCAATAAGCGTTATTTGTGGTTTGATTTATCAAAAAATGTCCAAAACCAGAAAAATATTCAGTAAGCTGCTCGCCATCCGTTATTGGATTTAAATACCAAATCAACGCCTGTTTCATCGCTTTTTCATGTTGCGGATAGTATTTTGAAAACGTGCGATAACACAAATACAAATCCGAAGTAAAACGCTTTTCTCGCTCCATCACCACTTCAAAACCAACTCTTATCCATACTTTCATCATTGTTCGGCAATCTTCGAGTGTGTTCGATTGTATTTTTATCTTTTTTAAAAATGCTTCCACATCCTCCTTTAGCCATTTTGTATTCAAACACATTTCTTTATTCGCACGAAAACGAGGCAATTCGGGCGCAATATTTTCGCCAAATACACAAAGCGATTGTGTTTTTAAAATCATGGCCAAACGTGGATTTTTATTATAAAAATCAGTGTGATAACTGGCAATATTCATTTCTACCCCATTTACAAAATCGAACTGAGCGGCTAACTTCCCTGCTACTTCTACCTGATTATCAGCATTTTGCCAGCGCAAAAACGTCGGATGATTCACCAATGCGAAGGTATCTAAATCCGAAATGCCATCTACTGCCATTCCTCTCGCTACCGAGCCTCGAACGTAAATGCTATGCAAGTGATGTTTGTATTCTTCGTGATATAAATTGACTACTTTTTCGATGACGACTTGCCAATGATTAGCTATTTTATCCATGGATAAATCATTGATAATCCAGCCGTTGGCATCTTGTGGCAAAAATTCTCCGATGGGTTGAATGGCTATCATTTATTTTCAATTTGTATTTTCGTAAAGTTTATCGGTTCTTTCAAAACTTTGTAAGTCTTCATTTTTCAACAGTTTAAACCTACAAAGTCTTGAAGACTTCGCAGGTTCAGTCTATTCTCGCCTAGCTTAGAAAGTAGCGATGATATAGATTTCCATCCGGGGAATTGCTGGAAAACTTTTGTGGTTACTATCCAATGGGTTGAAATCCATTGTCTTAACTTTTGAAAAGCAATGGGTTGAAATCCATTGGAATACCAGATAAAGGCCATTCCGCAGTAATTTTCAGAGAACCATTTGTTTTTTCTAAAATATCTATGATTTTACTTTTTGGTTCTTTGACTATTTTTGCCAACTCACCAAATAAAAATCACACAACATGAAATTCTACTCAATAGAAACCATTGCATCCATTTTGGATTATGATGGCTTTATTCCATTTTTAAAAAAGGCTTTTCAGACCTCAATCGAAACGCCAAATCGGCTGCATTATGAGTTACCTAAAGGAACGGCATTGATGATGCCAGCGTGGAATAATCATTATTTGGGTATAAAAATAGTTACGGTACATTCCCAAAATGCAACATTGAAATTACCTTCTATCCATGCCAATTATGTGTTGCAATCTGCCGAAACGGGCGAACCCTTCGGTATTTTTGAAGGCAAAACCCTGACTTCCAAACGCACGGCAGCCGCTTCCGCCCTCGCTTCTTCCTTTTTATCCCGAAAGGATAGTTCCAAACTTCTCATGGTTGGAAACGGTGCGTTAGCTCCCGAACTCATTCGAGCGCACGCCACAGTACGACCGATTGAAGAAGTCAAAATTTGGGGGCGAAACCCTCAAAAGGTACAACACTTTATTGATTCTCATGATTGGAAATCGCTAGAGGTTTCCTTTGCAAATGACCTAAACGCTGCCGTAACATGGGCAGACATAGTGAGTTGTGCGACACTTTCGGAAACGCCTTTGATACTAGGAAAATACCTCAAAGCGGGGCAACACATAGATTTGGTGGGCAGCTATCAGGCGCATACACGAGAAGCGGATGATGCGGTAATGGCACAAGCGAGTATTTTTGTAGATACTTTTCTGGCGATGCAAGAAAGTGGCGATTTAGTTATCCCTCTGAAAAATGGGATTATTACTGAAAAAAATATACTTTCAGATTTGAAAACCTTATCGGAGCAAAATAATTTTAGGCGAGAAAACGACAATGAAATAACGCTTTTTAAGTCCGTTGGGCTGGCTTTGGAAGATTTGGCGGCAGCTATTTACATCATTCAAAATACAATAAATCAATGATTGAAATCGAACAATATATACAATCTCATTTTGGCATTCCTAATAAAAGTTTGAACGTGGTAGCAGAATTATTCAAAGAAGAACCAATAGGGAAAGGCGATTTTTTTATCAAAAGCGGTCAATATTGCCAAAAATTGAGTTTTATCCAAAGTGGTTATTTGCGAGTATTTGCACAGACAGAACACAGAGAAATAACGCAATGGATAGCTTCTCAAGGCTATTTCCTGACAGATTTGGCGAGTTTGATGTTCAATGCACCTGCCAAATGGAACATTCAAGCCTTAACCGATGGCGTGCTGTATTCTATATCGAGTGAAGATTATCGGCGCATCGGGAGTTTAGTGCCTGAATGGGAGCGATTAGAAAAATTATTCTTAGCCAAATGTTTTTCAACCCTCGAAGACCGAGTTTTTTCCTTCCTTTCTATGTCTGCCGAAGAGCGATATATGGCTTTGTTTCAGTACAATCCAGATTTATTCAATCAAGTACCGTTGCATTATTTGGCTTCGATGCTCGGTATGTCGCCCGAAACATTGAGCAGAATCCGAAAAAAATTGATTTCTTGATTTATGTCAAGACGACGTTTGAATAATCCTTTGATATTTGTGGTAAGAAAGCGGGAAGTGAAGTTTAAATGATTTTTTGGATGAACTTCCTTTGCTTTTTCATTTTAATAACTCATGTTACGCACTTCGATGTCCCTTATGGGACAATCTATTTATAGAGCAGTGAAATGAAGTTTATAAGCGTTCCGCCTAAAATACGCTTAAACTTTAAGCTATAAACAGTTTGTCCTTACAGGACACCGTTTTTGCGTAACATCAGCCAATAAAAAACAAATATCATGGCTTTTGAAATTAAAACAAGCATACTTATTAACGCTACTCCTGATAAGGTGTGGGACAAACTGACTGCATTTGAATCTTATGCCGATTGGAATCCTTTTTTGAAAGAAGTTAGTGGCGATGTGAAAGAGGGAAATACAATTCAAATTAATGCTGGAGGTATGAAATTCCAACCAAAAGTTTTGAAATTTGAAGCTAACAAAGAGTTCAAATGGAAGGGGCATTTATTGTTGAAAGGGCTATTCGATGGCACGCATCAATTCCAATTGGAAGACCACAAAAACGGTACGACTACCTTTCATCACAATGAATATTTTAAAGGGATTTTAGTGCCTTTGTTCAAAAAACAATTACAAACCGATACTAAAAAAGGGTTCGAGGCGATGAATAGTATTTTAAAGGAAAGAGTGGAAGCAGTGGATAACTCTCAGTAGGCAGTGTGTAATCATTTTGGCTCTTTGACAATTTTTGACGGAAGGTCGATACTTTTATCCAATGGTGGCTTGCCCCATTGCCCTGACTTACTCAAAAGCAATGAGACAAGCCACCATTGGAAAAAAATAGCCCGCAATTCTCACTTTAGATTTTTTAATAAAAAATCAATTGCCACCTGCTAAAGCTCGTGGCAATTGATGTAATAATCATTTTTTTGTCAAAGTGAGAATTGCTGACAAAAATGCAAAAATTGGCAAAGAGCCAAATAATACGGTTCTTATCATCCAACTTTTAGAACTTTACAACTTTGAAGGTTGCTTGCTCTTTCTGAGACTGAATTTGAATAAAATACATTCCTGCGGGCGCATCAAGGTTGATTTCTATTTGCTGTGTTTCTTTGTGAAAATTATTATAAATCACCGCTCCATCCATTGCCAATACCGAAATACGAACATCCGAATAGCTATTGCCTAAATCAATGAAAAGGTTGCCTTGCGTTGGATTCGGCAAGTATTTCAAGTTGGAAGCCCAAGATTGCTTTTGCGTATTGACATTCATCACCGAATAGCAAGAAGATGTATCGACGCAGCTATTTACGGTTATTTGCACCGCATAATTTCCGTTAGCCGTTGGCACAAAAGTAGCCGAAGTTGCGCCCACTACGGGCATTCCTGTATCACAATTGAGCCACTGAAAAGTTGCCCCACCTGTATTTGCGGTAAGCGTATCGAAGGTTTGCGTGACGCTAGTATCTACATTAAAAATAGCTACCGTAATCGTCATAACGCTATCACAGCCGCCAGCGTTGGCAATAACATCCGTAATCACTTGCGATGAAGTGTAAATTGCGCCACTCGGAGCTGTATAGCTGCCGCAACCCGTAGCCGAGAAACTGCTAGAGGAATTGGCTCCGACGGTCAAAGTGATGGTCATTACACTATCACAACCTTGACTATTGGGAATAATATCCGTGATGGTTTGAGACGAAGAATAAGTTGCGCCACTCGGAGCGGTGTAAGTGCCACACGAAGAAACCGCAAACGAACTCGTCGTGTTATTACCAGCCGATAAGTTGTTGCCCGTCAACCAATTAGAAGAATTTCCGCTGAGTGCGAACCCCGTCAATGTGCCGTTATTACCATTTCCAGAAGCATCCGAAGCCGTTGTTGCCATGGCATTGTTGCCGCCTGCGTTGCCCTCGTTGAGTTTATAATAAGCCACCAAACCCGTAGCCGAACAGATTTCATTGTTCATGTTTGCAGCTATTTGAGCCGCAGTACGAGGAACGTCCCATATTCTAACATCATCAATCAATCCCGAAAAATGATTAACCGCATCATTTCTCCTGCCTATCGCTACGCCAGCCCCTGCCGCAGTGTTTACCGTTGTGCCAGAGATATTGCCACTAGCATCTATCACGCCGTCAATGTATAATTCAAAATCATTGGCAGAAGCGGCATTGTAAACCACAGCTACATGATGCCATTGATTGTCATCTACGTTTTTTACGCTATTGATACCGCCACCGCCAATCTCAATTCTCAATTTGCTATTGAGTACGTTGAGTGTAAATCGAGTACCTACGGGCATTGTCCCCATGCCTACAATTACCCTTTGAGAAGTGACTGTTCCTGTTTTTATCCATGCTTCGATGGTTCGGCTTTTTGTGCCTGTCAGCGATGTAATATTAGTCTGAACATAGTCATTTACGCCATCAAAAGAAAGCGCATTTTGAGGCATAAGTCGCAGTAGAGCAACATAACAACGTTGCGAGTGTTACTAGTAAAATTTGTTTCATATAATTGTATGTTTTATTAGACAATATTCAGTTTTGTGCGTGGACTACACACAAAACTGCTCAAAATCAGTAAGTTGTGTTTTGCACCATACCATTTTTTTTAAAATAAAGTCTATTATAATTGATAGGATTTAAGAATAAGCAAATCACGGAAAAAATATTAGGATTTAACGATTTCATTTTATCAAAATTAAAGTAAAATGACATTTATCACTGATAGCCTCCTTGTTTCTATCACCCAACTTTGTGGAATAGTCTAATCACTAATCGCAAACTTTCTCTATATTTGCAAGCTAATCATTTTGAATAAAAAGTAAGGCTTGCCCCGAATAAAAAAACACGATATGGCAAGCGGTAAACCATTCTTATGGAAAAAAATAAAATAAAAATAGGCATTTCAATAGGAGATATTATCGGTGTTGGACTAGAAGGTCATAT
>CALOED010000192.1:0-2372 GCA_942492005.1 uncultured Saprospiraceae bacterium | reverse complement strand
TGTTTTTTTTCATCAATCGGCAAAATCAACCGACTATAAAGGCTGCTTTCTTTCAAGTTGCCACTGACCAAAACTGCCCCATGCTCGCCACCTTTTGAAATACTTGCCGTATCGGTAAGTATCAATTTGCCTTTTTCTTTAGCTACATTATGGCAACTCACGCACTTCTTTTTGAGAACGGGCTGCACAAAGACTTTATACACCGACTGCGAATCCAAATTGCTTAAATCCACTCCAGCCATATCTCCATCGGCTGTTGCTTCTTTTGGAAACAAAAAATCTGCGCCATGCGTCAGGCTGCCGCCCAAATGCCCTGCGCCCATCATCACACCCATCAAAATGACAAACATAATCTGGTACGCCAGATTGAATTTTGCCGCTTTGATAGGATTTTAAACCAAAAACCACGACGCTCAAAACGGCGGTTAGAATCCCCAAATTTTGATGCTGACTGAGCAAAACTTCATCGTAGCCGCCTTCCAAAGAGAGCCAATAGCCAAACAATGCCGCAAAAATGGCACTTATCATGCCCCAAAAAAGTGCGAATATCACCGCAGGTTCGAGCGTTTTGAATAGGGAGTTTCGAGTTGCCCATTCCATAATGAAACCCAACATCAAAAAGCCAATTGGCAAATGTAAAATCAGCGGATGTAACCTTCCTAAAAATGCAGTTAGTTCCATGACATTAAAATCTTAAAGGTGGTATAAGTAAGTTACTTAAAGCACATTATTTTATTCGATTGAGTTTAATAGGGTACGTTTTTCCAGAATTCCATTGGGCTACGTAAAGGTTCTCATCATCATCAACGCACACATCGTGAGGATGATGAAACACTTTAACGGTTTGGTGTAGCCGCTCCAGTTTTTCTTCTTTATAAATAGGCTTATTCCCTCCTGGCACTGAAATGACTTTGTTATTTTTATCTAAAATACAAATAAATCCTGATTGAGAATCCCACGGAATTTTAGAAATCAAAACCGCCAAATATACATTTTCGCCATGAATGACAGGGCGGCAAATAAATGCTCCGGGCAAGTCAATTACTTCGATGAGTTTGCCCTCTAGCGAAAAGCGTTTGAGTTGATTCCGTTGTCGGGCAGTGATGAGCAAAGTCGGATTTTTTTTATCTCTATCATCCAAACAAATACCGTGAGCATTATCAAAATAATCATTTCCTTCGCCTCGTCCGCCAAAAATATTCAACAATTCTCCTTTTGAATTAAAATGAGAAATATACTGCGAACCATAGCCGTCAGCGATATAAATATCACCATTGGGCGCAATGGCGGTTTCGGTAGGTATAAATTGTTCTGCTTTATCGTATTTGCCTTTTTGTTTCGGAAAAGGAATGGTCATGACCACTTTCCCGTCAATCGTCGTTTTAATGACTTCATGGCGATTATTATCCGTTATAAAAAGAAAATCCTCACCGTTTTCTACGTGCAAAGTCAGCCCGTGCGCTCCAGGATATTCCGTTCCCCAACTTTCGACGAGTTTTCCCGATTTGCTATAAATCAAAACATTATTTTTGATATTATTAGTCAGCAACACAATCCTCCCTTTGCTATCTTGCACCATTTCATGGCAATCGGTAACGGGATGAAAAAGGCTATTGAGTGCGCCCCAATTCACATCTACGGTATATTGATGGGAGTTGTGACCAATGATTACATCTTTGAATGCAGCGAGTGAGTAACCTGCCAAAGGCAAGGCGGCAGCGGCTGCGGCAGAAAGGGAGGTTTGTATAAATTGTCTTCGTTGCATGATAGTAATGATAGAGATATGTTCATTAGACAATATTCTGTTTGGGATGCTGTATTTCAAACTGCTCAAAATCAGTGAGTTGCATTTTGCACGATACCATTTTTTTTTTAGAATAAAGTCTATTGTTGAAAAATAGTCTTTTGTGAAATTAATATATTTTTTGAAAAATGAGCATATCTCTAAAAGATAAGACTATTGTTGTCTTTGTTCTAAAACTTTTACGACATCTGGCAATGAAAAACCTTTTTGAGATAATAAGACCAATAAGTGATATAGCAAATCGGCACATTCATTTTTAAATAAATCGTCGTTGTTGTCTTTGGCTTCAATCACCACTTCTACGGCTTCTTCGCCTACTTTTTGGGCGATTTTATTAATGCCTTTTTCAAAAAGAGAAGAAGTATATGAACCCGTTTTGGGATTTTCTTTTCTATGCTGAATAATCTGTTGGAGGTTGCTTAAAAATCCAATGCCTTCGTTTTTCTTCAAAACAAGTATCCGTTCCAGTGTGGCAAACTGGTCCATTAGCGCAACTTTACCAAAAAGTATCTTGGTCGCAGTCCAATTTTAAATCAACAAGGTTTAGGAAATTGCCCGAAGTTTCTCC
>CALOED010000191.1:0-2366 GCA_942492005.1 uncultured Saprospiraceae bacterium | reverse complement strand
TAGGAGCAGGGCTGATTTCGTGGGATAATGCCACTACATTAAGCGATGCTTCTATATTAAATCCTATTGCAACACCAACAGTAACAACGGATTATATTCTTTCTATTCAAACGAATGGCTGTACGCTCCGAGATACGACAACGGTATTCGTATTGGGCAGCGCACTGATACAAGGGCAAGAGATTGAAGTTTGTTCGGGCGAAACGGTACAGATACCATTAGATGCTTTTGCACAATCTTTCACTTGGTCGCCAGCAACGGGATTAAGCGACGCAAATGCGCAAAACCCATTTGTAACGCTCAACGAAACCACCACTTATAGCGTATTAGCAGAAATACCCGGCTGCCCGTCCGCAACGGCAGATGTCACCGTCAATGTAAATAAATTACCAAATGTGAGTAGTTTTGATTTCCAAGAAGTTATCACAGGAACAAGCGTGCCTATTGGCATTCAAGTAGAAGCTAATCCGACTTACACCTATCTTTGGTCGCCTAATATTGACATCACTTGTACGGATTGCCCCGAGCCAACTATTCAAGGGAATACCGATGGTTTAATCTATTCCGTAACGGTCACTGATTTGAATGGCTGTGAAGCCACTGATTCTATTGAAATTAGACTGCTGCAAGGCTGCGACGATGATTTGATAGTAATGCCAAATGCGTTTACGCCAAATGGAGATGGTTTGAATGATGTTTTATACGTCAGAGGTAGCAGTATTCAAAGGATTAGCACGTTTAAAATTTTCGCAAGAAACGGAGAATTGATTTTCCAAAGCGACGAAAAATCAATTGGCTGGGATGGAATGTACAACGGCAGAGAAGTAGATACAGGCGTGTATGTTTATTATGTAGAAGCCTATTGCGAATTGGATAATCGCATTATTATTAAAAAAGGAAACGTTACCGTATTTAGGTAAAAGGAGGTTTTTAATGAGAAAATGAGCTGCCGCTGTTTATGTAATTATACTACGAAACAGCGGCAGCTCATTTTTTTATTTAAAAATTACCTTAGTTAATATCCTCACCTTTCTTCAATTTTTCAATACTCTTCGCCAAACAATCTTTATACAATTGGTCGGGCGCACGTTCTTGTGCGATTTCAGCGTGTTTCAATGCTTTTTTGTATTCGCCAACAGCAGAATAGCCTCTAGCCAAACCTACATTTACAGGCCAAACATCACCAAAACGCTCTTTATTGTATTTAAATACTTTGAGGGCTTCCTCTTTTTTGCCTTGAGTGATAAGCTGACGACCGAAATTGTGTATTTGGAAAATACTCGCCGTAGGTTCTTTTATAGCCTCATCCATTACTTTCGTAGCTTCATCTTGTTTGCCCAACAAAGCCAAAAGGTTTGATTTTGTTTGAAGTGTACTAAAATTTTTCTGCCCAAAGAAAGGCAAAGAAATGGCTTTTTCTGCCCATTCCAAACCTTGCTCCAAATGCGTTTTATATAGCAGCACAATAGTTGGCAGCCTGTTGCCAACTTTGCCACTGAAAACCTGCCGACGATTGCAATTCTTTCTTAAAATTATCGACATACATTTGGTGAACATCTGGAATTTCTACCGTAAACGGAATTGATAATTCATCCCATTTCAAAGCTACGGTACAAGAAGTAGGCTGTCTGTCTGTAAATTCATAAGTCAGCCATTCTGTAAACGAAGTTGGTTCTGGCGTAGTTTCCACTCTCAAAACATCATCTTTCGCTTCATAAAAATAGCTTCCCCATGCCGTTGAGTTTTTAGAAAAAATCAAAGTCCAAGCTCCTTTTTCTTGCGGCATAACATGAAAACCATAAGTTCCTGCTTTCAAATCCTTGCCTTGCACTTTCATATCATGCGAAAAAGTAATGGTTGTATTTTCATTAGCACCAGCACGCCAGGGCGAAGGATTATCTGCGGTACTCAACCCGAAATTGAGGTTAGTCATACCATAAGGCACTAATCCGCCCCAAATTTTGCCCTTACGGCTTTGGCCATTTGGAGCAGTTACATCAGGGCTATTGTATTTTATTTTTACATAAGCCAATGCGCCAATATATTGCACCGCAATGCTTTTTTGATTGTCACCGCCTGGAGGAAGTGTTATCCCTTGCCCTTGCAAAAGGCTGGTAGTCAAGATAGAAAAAGCAAATAGATAAAGTAAACGTTTCATAAGCTCTGGTATTTTTTAAGTAAAAAATTAGAATATGACAGATTGAAAATAGCAAATTTTAAAACCATACAGATTTTGGGCAAGCCCAAAATAAAAGCATAATATCATGAAACCTGCCTGATGGCAGGCCTGCACGGACTAAACAGATTTTACAGATACCACGGATTTTTTCTGATTGTAACGGATTGGAGTGATGGTCAAAATTCAC
>CALOED010000190.1:0-1648 GCA_942492005.1 uncultured Saprospiraceae bacterium | reverse complement strand
AAATTGGATGCAAATATTGAACGCATTCATATTTACAATTTGGACGGTAAACTAGCCAAACAAATCCAACATCCGAACACCTCCAGTATCAATGTTAGTGAATTGAACACCGGGATTTACATTTTAGAAGCCATAACAGATGAAGGCATTTACAGAGAAAAATTTATAAAATAAATATACCCAAAACTTAGCAATAGCCTAATGTTAGCAACTCTTTGGCACAATAGCCAGAAGTTGCTAACATTATAGCCCGATACTAATATTTTAACATTTAAAATTTTTTATTTTCGGTGTTTTTTTGTTTATCTTTAGAAGTTATATTCTAACCGCTAAAAATAAACAAATGAGAATCGAACTCCAACTGCAAACCAAAGCAGGGAGCATACTCCCGTTTAATTACGAATACGCCATTTCTTCTTGGATTTATAAAATGTTGGCACAAGCTGACCCACAATTTGCTACCTGGCTACACGACAAGGGATACAGCCTATCGGATAGCGGCAAAAAATTTAAACTCTTTACATTTAGCCCCATTCAAGGCGAACCCTACCGAATTGACCGACAAAAAGGCTTTATACTTCCCACAGGCAAAGCCAAACTCATCCTTTCCTTCCTCATTGACCAAGCCATGCAAGGCTTCGTAATGGGCATTTTTCAATCGCAATCCTTACACATCCGCACCCACAAAGGCAACATTACCTTTGCCATAGCAAGTGTAAATATACTCCCAACGCCCAATTTTCAGCCCATTATGCGTTTTCGAGCCACCAAACCTATTTTTCTATCCAAACGAATGGAAGGCGAAAAATACGCTGTCCATATTTCTCCAACGGATGCCGCTTATGCAGACTTCTTTTTTACAAATTTGAAAAGCAAAGCACTAGCCATCAACACTGATGTGCCGCTCACGCTCACCGACTTTTGAGCTACCCCCCAACCAAAGTCAAAAATACTCCGCATCGCTGGCACTCAAATCCGTGCCTTCCAGTTTGATTTTATCGTAGCCGCCCCGCCCGAATTGTTGCGCATCGGCTATTTCGCAGGATTTGGAGGAAAGAACAGCGGGTTAGGGCTAGGGTATTGGCAAAACGAGAAAAAGCGCAAATTCTACTCAAAAACTACCATTCATCGAATAGCAATACGGTGAGAGATAGAGTAGTCGAACCGCTTCACGTCAGCCCATTTGACGATATGGTCTATGCTTATGATGTAGAACGAGAAAAGATTAGCCATTTTAGAATGACTCGCATTGGCGGAATTGAAGAGTTAGGTAAGTCCGCTACGTTTAAAAAGTCGTTTAGCCTCGGCGACGCTGATCCATTTTATATTGTTAGCGATGAAAAAATAATGGTGCGCTTAGAGTTTGGCGTAGGTGCTTACAATGAATTAATTCTCCGCTTTCCACTTGCCAAACGCCATATCAAAACGTATGCTTCGGGTGATAAATTCGAGTTTCAATGTGATGTGAATGCTAAGTTTTACGGTATTTTCAACTTTATTCCGAATTGCCACCACGATAAGGTTATCATCCATGAACCTGTTGAATTGCTTGAACATTTGCAGGAAATGCCCGAAGGTGATTTTGTTCCGTTTTTAGAACTTTGATAAATGATAAAGTGACTTTCTAAAGTGGAAGAATTAACGGCTT
>CALOED010000189.1:0-8581 GCA_942492005.1 uncultured Saprospiraceae bacterium | reverse complement strand
GACCATTAGAAAACATCAAAAAGAAAATAGTCCTAGTTTGCAATAGTGAATTTTGTTGGCGATTATACTAACTGTTTCAAAATATCTCCAACAAAATAAGCTACTAGCGCAGCTAATACGCCTAATAATAGGGTTTCGGCGATGCCTTTCCAAACGGTGGTTTCGGCTACATTGGATTTGAGCCAGCCGATAATTATAGAACCTAGCATGGTCAGAGTGCTAGAAAATAGGAATGGATTGGAAATAGCCGACACAAAATAATCCCAAACATAAACACTCAAAGGGATTAGCCCGACCAGAATAAACGAAATATAAGTCGCCGCTCCTATCATGAACGGCGACTTATTAGTGGGCAAAATTTCCAACTCTTCTTTCATCATTACATCTACCCATCGGTCTTTATCGGCAGTAATAGTAGCTACAACTTGCTCTAGCAAATCCCCTTCAAAACCTTTGGCAGCATATATTTCTCTGACCTCTTGACGCTCCAATTCTGGCATTTTATCCACCTCTTCGTATTCTTTCTTTTTGTGTTTTTCATAAATTGCTCGCTCCGACTTGGCAGAAAGGTAAGCACCTACCGACATCGAAAAACCATCGGCTAAGAGATTGGCAAAACCTAAAATAATCACGATTGAAGAGTCCAGCCCTACGCCTGCTACTACGGCAAAAGTAGTGATGCTTCCGTCAATGCCGCCATAGACAAATTCGCCCAAATAATCTTGAATATTATCCATTGATGGAGACTTTTTTACATCAGACATATCATTATCTTTATTTTATTATAAATTTGTATGCTCAAAAAGCAACTATTTTTGTAAATTGAGTAAAACTATAAGTAAACAAGGTATTCTTTTCTAATGAAAATCTTTTTTAAAGCTAAAATAAATCATTGCTTTTTTTATTATCCAAACGAGTAAGCCACAATACCAGTTAGCAGATGAGTAATAAGTAGTTGGTAAAAACCTTCTTCTTAGCATTAACGATTTATTTGGAATGAAATCTTCGAGGTACTCTTAGTAATCTTGGTATAAATAAGTTCTAAATTTTTAATCTCCAAAATTCGGTATGAAGTCTATCTTATTAATCACCTAAAATGAAGTGGCACTATGACAGCTATTAATTCTAAAATGAATATCAACAACGGCAAAATGGTAAATGCTACACAACTTGCACAAGCCATTGCTCAATGGTTAATCATCAACGAAAAGAATAAAGTAATTATCGGATACAACAACAATAAAAGTAGCCAAAAAGTAGCCGAGGCAATGGTTAAGGTGTTTGGAGCAGCTAAATTGAAAGTCAATTATGCCACAGCTCCCGTAAAGGACGAAATGCTCACCAAAGGCATCATTATGACGAAATCTCATATCGGAATTATGATAAACCATAAGTCGAGCGTTGCGACCTTCAAATCTTTACTTTTGAGGGGCGAAGATGGCGAACTCCTACCTGCAAATACGCTTCAAGCTATCCAAAACCTGATGTACGCTGCACCTATTGAGCCGCATCTCAATCTCGAAGAAATGATGGAAAATGGATTGCTCAATCATATTGACTTGAAAATACTTTGCGATGTGGTAGATGAGATGTAATGCAAAAGCACTTAATGGATTAGTTATAATCGTCTATCAAAAGAGCGGTTTTTATATAAAAAAGTCACGTCAGAAACTGTCCGTTTTAGACAGCAATTCCCGACGTGGCTTTTTGTATGCCTCCCCCAATCATCAATCCAATCATTTACTCTAGCTCGTTTTTTTCTTTCTGTATCTGTTTGATTTTGTATGCAAATACCGAATTTCCGTTAGCCACTACCAGTACATTTTTTCCATCATTGTATAAATCGCCCATCTGAAAAGGAGTAGTGCCAGGAATTGGGAAATCAGGATACATCTGCGCCTTACCATCTAATAGGTAAACTCGATTGGCAGATTTAGAAAAAGTACCAATATACATTTTAGGATTTCCGAGCATCCGAACTTGAAAGAGCGTATCTTGCACGGTATCAAAAGTTCGCTGTGCCAATCCCTTAAATTCGTTCTTATCGGTATAAGAAAAAATCCCAAACTCTTTATTTCCTAGTATGACGTAATCTTTTCTATCATTACCCAAAACATCGGCATACTCAAACTTCATTTTTTCGTATTCGCCAATGTTCATCCCCAATTTAAAATGCTTGCCTTCAAAATTCAAAACATAGGCTTTTCCCCTTCCGTTAGTGGCAACTATACGTTGAGGCTCGGTCAAATCATAGCCAAAAGGACTTAAAAAAGTAGTATTGAAATGCACAGAATCCATGCGCACTTCTCCATTTCTTTGAAAAAAGAACATCTCTCCATCTTCATTCAGTGCCACTATATAATCTTTTTCTTCAAAGTTGAAATGCTGCAAAGGGAAACGAACTTTGCCTATATTTGCTTTTGGCGACCAGCCCTCTAGCAGTTCGTCAGGCTGTTTGAATCCAAAAATATTTCCATCTTCGCAAGCTACAAAATAGCGATAATCACGAGTATTGTCATAATCGACAACCATCAATCCGTTGATAATTTTTGAATTGAGCGTAATCGGAAATCCTTGCACTCGTTCGCCCGTTCGGTCTATCAAGTATATTTTTTCATTGGTATTAAAAAGGTATTGCAAGTAAGTATTTTTATAAAAATCTATCTGATGCACATCCGAAATAATTCTGCCCTCTAGCTGTTTGGGTTCTTTCCAAATTCGCTCTCCGTTTTTATCCAAAAGATAAATCTTATTATCCGTATCTTGAATAAAAATTTCCCACTCTTCCGTCAAGTGATTTTTGACATAAATCGGCGCAATTGCAGCCTCTGCATCCAAATCCGCCTTCCAAATAACGCTTGTAGCTTGCTTGCCTTTGGGGTTATACTGAATTTGAGCATTTATAAAATACAGGTTTTTGTAAGGCGTAAATTGCACCCCGATAGGCGTGAGTTTTTGATAATATTGAAACTCTTTTCGGATGGCGTTATGGTTTTTTTCTTGAAATAATGCGGTAAGAATATTCAAAATATTCGCTGTATTGATATAAAAATACTTGTTGGACGTAGCCGATAAATTCTCTACAAACTGCAAATAATTGATGTCTTGCCCCAGTGTCTGCCCATAAGTATATTTATCCAAAAGCTCTTTCAAGCCCACTTCCGAATTGCCCAGCACCAAGTAATCATCCAAAATCACATAATACGGATTGTGAATAGGGTTGAGTCCGTTTCCGAAAATAGGTTTCATTATATCACTTGCCATAATGTGATGAATGGTATAATTGAAATACTTTTCGCTTTTGAATTGTCCAAACTGCTGCCCATACTCTTCCAGCAATTCTTCGGCTTGTTTTTCTTTTCGTATTCTGAATACCGCAAATTGGTGCGCATTATAATCATCAAAGTTAGGCTCTGTAATCACATAAGCCACTTCATTGCCCAGCCACGGCACAAAATATTTTTTAAAATCATCGTTGCTCGCCAACTTCAAACCATTAAAAAAATCATCCGCCTCTTTGTACCCCAAATAAGTCATCGCTGCTGTATTATCGGGCAAAACGTTGGCTATAAGCGTTTCTTCGGGTAGTTTTTGGCTATTCAATGATTCTAATAATTGATTGTCTTTAGCTGGTGCCAGGTAGCCATTAATACCGATTGTTTTTTCCTGAAAAGTAATATCTAAGCCTACCCATTTGGCATAATGCTTTAAGAATTGTATGTTTTGGAGTGCCGTTTTTTTTGTAAAAAACGAAGCCATTACAGGAATATACTCCATATTTAAATACAAGCTAATTTCAGCATTTTTGCCCGTGAGTTTGCGAATAGATTTTAGGTTTTTTTGTTTTAAAATATTCGTGGATTGATGCTTGATTTGGTCCAGCACACTTTCTACTAATACAGGCGATTCGGCAATTATTAGATACTGGTCTTCGTGAGCAATGCTAAAATGATTGGTGTCGTCCAATTCAATATTATAAAAAGTTTGCTTATTGAATGATTGAGTTTTGTGCGATATTTGGTGTTGGCGGAGTAAGTCTGCCAACTCTAGTTTTTTACTCACATTATTTAAAATAAAAACATAATCCAACTCATTTTCCGCTCCTATTTGTGCCGCAATCACAAGGTTTTTGGAGCTATTCGTTTCAAACTGATGGAGTATATCTTGAATATTTTGCCATCTGCTTACCACTTCATCCACCAAGCCTAATGCTTGAATATCGTTGCTATAAGGCTTGTTTTCCAGCTGAGCAAAAATATCTTCTGGCGATTTTACTTCTATCACGAGTGCACTATTATAAGGCACGGTTTCCAAAGGGTCGGGCTTACTAAACGGAAAATCTATGAATTGAGACAATACGATGCCACCCACAGCGAGCGCACTCATTATGACGACGAAAAACATTATTCTCTGAGATCCTTTCTTCTTTGTTCCTAGCATATTTACATTTGCACTTCTTGGCGAGCCGTAGATTTTTAAATTTTATTGATTACTTAATAACAGTTTGTAGTTATTCGTAGTTCAGGTAATAGAATATATAGGCATATTAATTTTTTAAATATATTCTTACAAATTTACAATTCCTATTAAATTTAATTTGTTATGCAAAAGCGATTTTTAATAATTGGCTGTTTATTAGCCATATTTTCAGTGATAATTGGCGCATTTGCCGCTCACGGGCTAAAACCTCAACTCTCCGAATACCAATTGGGGATTTTTGATACTGGCGTAGAGTATCAATTTTACCACACCTTTGCTATTTTACTCGTAGGCGTACTAACGCCTGTATTACCCAATAGAACTGTAAAATGGGCGGGTTGGCTATTCGTTGTCGGTATTTTATGTTTTTCTGGCTCTTTATATTTATTGGCGTGCAAAGATATTTTGGGCATTTCTGGCAAATTCTTGGGCCCAATTACTCCGCTTGGTGGCACATTTTTCATTATTGGCTGGAGTGTTTTGCTGGCTGGTATTTTAAAAATTAAAAAAACAATAACCATTTGAACCGACAAATACTACAACTCGCTATTCCAAATATTATCAGCAACCTTTCTGTACCGCTACTTTCGTCTGTGGATACCGCACTCATGGGGAGGCAAGAAGGCGCAGAATATATTGGCGCAGTAGCCATCGGAGCATTGATTTTCAACTTCGTTTATTGGAGTTTTGCTTTTCTTAGAATGGGGACTACGGGGCTGGCAGCACAAGCCTACGGGCAATCCGATGCGCCCAAAATCATACACATTTTGGGGCGAGCTTTAGCTTTGGCGTTGGTCAGCGGAGGCGTGATTATTGCGCTTCAAGTCCCGTTGGGCGAGTGGAGTTTTTCGCTATTGGGGGCCAGCCAGGAAGTAGAGACGCTTGCTGCCGAATATTTTTATACTCGAATATGGGCAGCTCCTGCTACTTTGTGTCTTTATGCCTTTATGGGTTGGTTTTTTGGGATGCAGAACGCTATTTATCCGCTGATTTTGACCGTTCTTATCAATGTTGTCAATATTATTTGCAATGTTTATTTTGTTAATTATTTAGGCATGACGGTGGATGGCGTAGCACTCGGCACCGTGATAGCGCAATATGTTGGTTTCGTAACAGCTATTGGTCTTTTTTATTATAAATATGCTTACCTCTTGCCTCATTTGAAACGAAAAGCCTTACTCGAATTAGCCGCATTCAAATCGTTTATGACGCTGAATGCAGATATTTTTATTCGTACTTTTTGCTTAGTCTTTGCCTTTGCCTATTTCGATAATCAATCCGCTATCATGGGCGATATGACTTTGGCAGTGAATGGCGTTTTATTGCAATTCACGTTTTGGGTATCCTATGGCGTAGATGGTTTTGGCTTTGCTGCCGAAAGTTTGGTAGGTAAATATTATGGTGCTAAAAACAAGCCGCTATTAACCAAAGCGATTCGATATTCCTTTTATTGGGGAATGGGATTGGCAGTGGTGTATAGCTTAGGATTTTTGGTATTTGGCGAACCCTTGCTTTATATTTTCACTGACCAAATGGACATTATTCAAGCCGCAACACCATTTCTAATTTGGATAGTTGTATTTCCGTTGGCTGGCACGCCTGCTTATATTTGGGATGGCGTATATATTGGCATCACGGCATCTAAGGCAATGCGCAATACTATGTTTTTAGCTTTGGCGGTTTTTTTATTGTTTATCAATCTCCAACTTTGGCAAACGAGCTGGGGCAATCACGGGCTTTGGGCTTCGCTTATCGTACTAATGGCAAGCAGAGGCGTGATTCAATGGTGGTGGTACGATAAGAAAATTGTGAAAAAAACTTAAAACATTAGTCATTATTCACAAAGCGGCGAAGCCGCTTTGTCTATCTTCATTATCAGTCAGTTACGTAATAGAATTTAGTTTTGTGAATAAAGTCTATTTTAGGGTATTTAAAAAAAACGAAAGTCTACACACGGATTTTAAAAACTTCGTACACTCTTAATTTTATATATAAAATCATACGACGATACAAAATAAAAAGAATAGTTTCAAGAATTATGGCTACCGCAGTTAGCCCACCCACAGCGGCAGCCATTCCTAATTCGTAATTCCTAATTCCTAACCTGCTGTCAGCAGGCAGGTTCTTAATTCTTAACCACCTTCCGAGTCCACACCTTGCCATCCGCCACCACTCGCACCAGATACATTCCACTCGCCAAATGCCCAATATTCAACTGCTCACGCTGCTGCGTCATGGCTTGCTGATGCACCATTCGCCCGACCATATCGAAGATTTGGATTTGGGTGTTTTGAGGTGCGTGGTAGTCGAATTGGATAGTTAAGCGGTTTTTTGTGGGGTTGGGGAAGACTTGGAGGTGGTTTCTTGCTTCTATTTCTTTTGAGTTAGAGGCTAAAGGAACTGGGTCATCAAAGTCAAAGAAAAAAAGGCGAAATACTGCTGAAATATTACTCCATTCATCTACTTCATACACTTGTACGGTAAACCAGTACCTTCCACTATCTGGAGGATGCGCCCAAGTGAATAATCCTGAGGTACTATCCAAAACGACTCCAGATGGTATTGTGAAATTTATCGGAGCGGCATAAGGTAATAAATTAGGCTCAATACTATAATAGATAGCACTATTAAAACTATCTGTACAATTGATTTGATAATACAATGTGTCATTTACAATATTATAAACATTCATTATATCTGAACAGAGAGGTGTTTCAGGCTCCAGAATATCAAAGCCTTGTATATAAGTACCTATTAAAGGAGAGACATTTCCAGTATCTAAGACATTCGCTATCCTACTCGCATCCACACTATCTGTAGTATTTACAGAAGTGGGACTGAAATCAACAAAAGTAGGTGGTTCATACTCATAAATACTAAGTCGAATATTAGGTGTAAGTAAAGTATCACTTACTCTGGGCATATAGTAATACCATCCAACGTCAAGTTCTATGGGTAAAAAATCATGTTGAATTTCAAAATTTGCATCAGTATAGACTTTTGCTTGTAAAAGTACGGTTGAAGGGTCTAACGCAATCATCCTAAACTCACCACCTAGTAAATCTTGACTATATAATTGTTGAAAAGACGTAATAAATATTATGACTATAATTAAATATTTTCTCATGATATATATTTTGAACCACACAATATGATGATAAGCGTCATATTGTGTGGTAAACCTGTTTATTTGATTAAGATAATTTTCTCAGTTTGAGTTGACAAAGGACTAATTAGCGAGACAAAATAAGTTCCTGTTGATAAGTGTGATAAATCGAGTTGTGTAATTTTATCTGAATAAGTATTAATGGATTGCCTAAGCATCTCTTGCCCTATTGAGTTGAACACAACTAATTGAGATAATGATAAAAGTTGATTAATTTCAATATTGTAAATACCATTGTTAGAAATAGTAGGATATATTTTAAAATACTTGTCTTGAACATTAGACAGTACTTCACTTACATTTACTAAATGAGATAGTAAAAACTTAGAAATATAAATATCTCCAATAGGAGATTGAGTATTTTCATACCAATTATCTGGATGTAATGGCAAAGGGTCTTTAAAATCGAATAATATTTGACTACTAGCATTACCTGTGATATACAAATGATTATCTGGACTAATCGTAATAGCTTCTGCTACATCATTGACATTACATCCAAAATAGGTTGTCCAATCAGGTAGATTTATAGTATTCATAGTCAAAATAAAACCTTCCCACTTGCCTTTTCTATTTTTTGTATAATAATTCGGGGGATATTGTATAGTTGTTAATCCACCATTACCAATCGAGTCTCCTTTTTCATCTCCAAAGTAATATACATTTTCTAAATAATCAATTGCTATTTCATTGATTTCAGCATCTATTGCACCCAAATAGGATGAATATTTTAAATTCCCTAGATTATCAAAACGCATTATAAAACCATCGTAGGTTGCATCTTGGTGAAGCGAACTTGCAAGTAGGGCGTTACCTGAAAAGGTATATAAATCAGTACTACTAATCTCACCTGCAATATAAATATCTCCTGATTGCCCAATTTTAATATCATGAATTTCATCTCGGTCATTTCACCCAAGATAAGTAGCCCAGATT
>CALOED010000188.1:0-4253 GCA_942492005.1 uncultured Saprospiraceae bacterium | reverse complement strand
CATTTAGTTGAAAGGCAAATATAAATAAAATATAATCATTTACGACATGGAGTAAAGGTGAAAGTCGTAAATAATTTTTTAATCAAATGAATAACAATTTTAACCTCAGAAATTTACCCCAGATTTGTCGTAGATGAAAAAATCTAAAGAAAACCCATATTTTAACAATAAAAAATGGGGCATATAACACACTTTGCCCCAGATTTGTCGTAGATAATGATACTTACCCCAGATTTGTCGTAGATAGCTCTATTTTTACCCTAGATTTAGTCGTAGATACACCCCTAATTTGTCGTAGATAATGAGTCATTTACCCCAGATTTGTCGTAGATACACCCCTAATTTGTCGTAGATAATCGTTGAAAAGCCTTGCTATCAAAGGGTTTTTACTTCCTTAATTATATAATTATATTCTTAATTATCCTAATTAGTAAAAGGGTCAGGATTTTTTAATAAAAAAATTTACAGCTAAAAGAAAAAAGAAAACAAGTTGCGCCGAGATTCGCGAAAGATTGTAACTTGTGATATTTTATTGATGAAATGATTAGCATACTGAATGAAATCCCCTAAGATTAGTACACAAAAAGCGAGGAAAGACATATCCATTGTTCAATATCTGGCAACACATGGACATCATCCAGTTGGAAAAACTGGAAAAGAATTAAAATATAAATCTTTGTTTCGTGATGAAAAAATACCGTCGATGTTTGTTGATGAGGCAGCTGGACTGTGGAATGACTTTGGGCAAGGTGGAGGTTCGATTATTGATTTAGTAATGCAGATTCATTCAGAAATTCAGTCCGTACAAGAGGCATTGGAGCATCTTGCCGATTATACAGTCGAACAATTTTCAAAAAAAGCAACGGCTGTTTATACCCAACAAAATTTAATCGAAAGCTCAAATTCATCGTTAACTAATATACAAATTCGACCCTTAAACCATTTTGTCTTGCTCAAATATCTACGACAAGAAAGGGGTATTAGTGAATCAATCGCCAAAAAATATCTGCGCTTAATTTTTTATGACAACAAAAATCGGAAGAATTTATTTGGCATTGGTTGGAAAAATGACAGCGATGCTTGGGAAATTAGGAGTGGTGGAAAACAAGATTTTAAAGCCGTCACAGGTTCGAAAGATATAACCACCATTCCATCTACGACAAATTTTGAGAATATTTATTTGTTTGAAGGCATGTTGGATTTTTTGAGCGCTTTAATGTTGAAAAAATCAGACACGCTAAACGGAAAAATTATCATTCTCAATAGTACTTCAATGATAAAAAAGGGGTCATTGCTGCTTTAGAAAAGCAAAATTTTAAAACCATATACACCTTTTTCGACAACGATAGAGTAGGGGGAGGAAGCCCTGAAAAGAAACCTTACAAGAAACCCTAACCAGAGCCGATATTCGACCCCAAACATTCTACGACAGATTCAACGATGTCAACGACTATTTGGTTAACAAGCGATAATTTTATTTGCTTGTTCTTTTACTCGAATACCTGAAAGATTAGTCCATTTTTCGCCTGTGTTTCTGATTAAGTTTTCTGTTTTCCTTAAAGTTTTCGATGTCAGATTTTAGAAAAATCTTACCACAAGAAAGCCTTTTGTGAGGGATATTATTTAGCACTACCAAACGATTAAAGCGGCGAATACCGACTTTTAAGAGTTGTGCCGCTTCGGCAGCAGAAATAATATCTAGAGATTGAATGTCCATAGTTGGTTGCGTATTCCGAAAGCTCTGACCCCCTGATTCCGGTATACTGACCCCCCAGTGGAAAACAGACGAAAATAGAGGGTTAAGTTAGTTGATTAATTGGTTTTCTTAAACTTTTTCCTTTCAATTCGATTCGATGCGCTTTAGGAATAATCCTATCCAAGATGGCATCAGCAACCGTTGGTTCATCCAAATACTCATGCCATTTGGCAACCGGTAATTGTGAACTGATGATAATAGCCGCTTTTTCATATCGGTCTTCTAAAATTTGTAACAGCGTCATTTTAACTGCCTGACTAATGGGTTGGAGTCCAAAATCATCAAGAATTAGGAGTTTAGCTCGATTCATTCTGTCCATCCATTTAATGAGTGTACCATCCGTTTTCGCTAATGCGATTTGTTCGGTGAACCGATTGAGATTAAAGTAAAGGGTTCGATAACCGTTGACACAGGCATGGTTTCCCAAGGCACAAGCCAAATACGATTTACCGCATCCAGTAGCACCGGTGATGAGAATGTTTTCCCCTCTGTCCAAATAAGAAGAGTCTGCCAAAAGCATCAATTTTTCTTTTGAAAAATTTCTTTTTTCGGAACAATTAATGTCCTGAATGGTCACCTGATAGCGTAGTTTACTAAGCCGTAAAAACATATTCATTCGCTTATTTGACCGATGTTGTTGCTCCGCATCTGTCAATCGGGCGAGCAGTTCATGTGCCCCAGGTTGCGTGTTGAGTGGCAGCGAAAGAATACCTTCATAAGCACTCGCCATGCCTTCTAATTTCATTTGCTTCAATAATTGAAGCGATGCATTTTTCATAATTATTAATTGAATTTAGTGAAAGATAATTTTTGGTTATTGATAAGCCTGAGCCCCTCGAATGTTGTCATGAAGAGGCATTGAAAAAGCATTTTCCTGCTCCTCCGCTTGTTCCTCCAAGTTTAATGACAGGATTCGTTTGAGCATCGAATAGGTGACTTTTCCCACTTTTTGGCAACGTATCGCTGCAAGCTCTAATCGTTCATTAGTGTTTTTTTTAGCTAAATGCAAAACCCCTCGACAACTGTTATAAGTTTGAGATTGATGGGCTCTGGAAATGAGGATTTGACTGATTGCCCAATGGGTGGCTGAACCGATTTTTTCGGCTTGTTCCAAAAAATAAGCGGCATCGTATCCTTGGGCTTTTTTCCATTCCAAATGAGATTTGGGCATATGTCCTTCTTGGGTTTGATGGACATAAGCATTGCTCAATTGAAGCCGTTTGTGTATCGCAATGCGTTGATTATCAAGATAAATCTCAACGATTTTGGAAGTGTAAACCACCGTGGTTTGTTTGCCCACATATTGAAATGGAACGGAATAATAGTTCTTTTCTTCCCCGATGAAAACGTGATAATTTCGTTGAACTTTTGCACGAGTGGTCTTTTTTATTTCAAATAAATCAGGCGGTAAATCTCGCATTAACGGCAATTCGAAGGTCTCAAAAATTGATTGCCGACTACCTGCTTTTTTCTGATAAGGCATTCCATTATGAATCTCAAGTTGTTTGATAATCCCTTCATTAAGGGCTTCCATGCTATGGTAAATTTCGTTGCGAAGTGGCGCATAAATCCGACTGTAAACGGTGCGAACCATATTCTCCACACTTGCTTTATCCTTCGGTTTTGCCACCCGAGTGGCTTGCAATTCAAGGTCGTAATGAGCCGCCAATTGACCACACATTTCATTAAATTTAGGCTCATATCGGTCAGCACGACTCACGTAGGACTTTAGGTTATCTGATAAAATAATTTTGGAAAGCCCTCCAAAAAAGACAAACGCACGGTTTAACCCTTCTATAAAATCCGCTACTTTTTGACTCTCTAATGCAATCGCATAAGTCTGTTGTGAATGTGGAAAAACCGCCACCAATACTTCACAGAAATGTACTTCGCCCGTCTCCGAGTCAACCCAACTCATCTTCTTTCCTGCAAAATCCACTTGCATCACTTCGCCTGTTAAATGATTCATACTTAGCGTCAAATCACGGTGACCAATCACTGAGGAAAGTCGTTCACAAAATCGACTGTAACCATAACCATCAGAATATTCCAGCCGATATTCTTCCCATAGTAATTGACGAGTCACGCCCACCCGACGAAGTTCCTTTAGCCAATAGTCCACCTTCTCGGTGAAGACAATCTCCCGGTTGTTCGATTCCTTATTTTTTGGCGAATAGAAAATCCTTAACAATTCCAAATCAGGTAATAATAGTACTTCGGATAAACTCTTAGAATCTTGTTCAGCTCGTCGAATATACTCCCGAACTGTGTTCTTAGAAACTTGCAATCGACGAGCTGTTGCCTTGATTGAACGCGTCCGTAAGTAGGTCTTGATAATTGTTTTGACTTGATCCATACGTTTTATTTTTCCCATGTACGTTGCTTTTGATGAGCCGCGAACATGCGCTTTTTTATTCGTATGTATCCACTTTTTTCCTAGATGCCAATACGCCAGAATGTTATCAACATCCAAGGGGGGCAAACCTCCGGAATCGGG
>CALOED010000187.1:0-14109 GCA_942492005.1 uncultured Saprospiraceae bacterium | reverse complement strand
CGAATAAATGCCCGTTGTAGCCACATTCAATGCAGATTGTGTAGAATTATCATTCCATAAATAGGTTGCATTATTTGAAAAAACATCCAACCAAACCGTGTTGCCTTCGCAAATAATCGTATCATTTCCTAGTGCGATATTTGGTGTAAAATCGAATTGGAGTTGGATATTATCCGAAGCCGAACAACCTGCTGCATTCGTCACCGTGACGGCATATAAGCCCGTGGAGGTGGCTAAGAAAGTGGAATTTGTGGAATTGTCTTGCCATTGATAAGTCAAGTTGGGCATCGAAACATTCAATTCAAAACTATCTATATCGCAAAATGCTGCATCGTTGCCCAAGTTCACGGACGGTACTGCTTCCACTACTATTTGACGAAAAGTAGTGTCGCTATTCAGTCCATTGCTAGCAATCAAACGAATTGTAAAAGTCCCTGCATTCGGATAACACACATTATTAGGTGCTGGAATATTGGAAGAAGTGGTATTTGCCCCAATCATTGTCCATTGATAGGAAGAAGCATTGGTAGAAGAATTTATCAATTGAATACAACTACCTGCGCAAATGGTATCGCTGCTCGGTTCAAATTCTGCAATGACATTTTCAATAAAACAAATACTCGTTTGCACGATAGGCGCAGCACTGATGGAAATCGTTTTTGTGCTGTTATTAAAAGCCGTTTGATTTGATGTGATGGTAGAAGAAGTCGTTGGGGAAAAATTGTGAACAGTAAACTGATTTTGAACATCCAGATGGTAACAACTGTCCATCGTTCCATCCGATTTGGTTGTCATTACAAATTGGTCGTAGTCGCCCAACCCATAACTATTCGTTGCACCTATTGTATAAATATTACCGCCAGGCAACTGCCCGAAATCTCCAAAATATTCCGCTCCTGCCCCACCATATTCATAAGCCCATATAAGATTGCCATTAGAAGCATCTACTTTTAGTATAAAACATTTCGCGCTTATGGCGTTGCCCGTCTCGTAGGCAAAAACCAAAAGGTTGCCATCATTCGCCTTTCTTACTTTTCCTGTTATATTTAGCCCAGCATAATTATAATTTTTACACCACACTATGTTATTCAGAGCATTTAACCTAAACACCCAAATTCTTCTTTTGCCACCCAATGTTGTAAATCCAGCAAAAACGCCTTCTCCGTTAGGCATCATTGCCATATTATGCAACTGGTCTTCGTTGGGCGTTCCGAACAATCGAACACCAGCCAGCCCGCCTTGAGGTGTAATTTGCGCTACCATGCCGTCGTGTTGCCCAGAGCCATACGAAAAGCTATTGCCCACAAAATAATAACCATTGGGGTTTTCCCACAATTCTCGCCCCCAATCATTCTGATAGCCACCAAACGTTCTCGCCCAAAGCAAAACACCGTTAGCATCGAGTTTGGCGACTAAGGCATCTCTTGCGCCACCCGGATTATGGCTCTCGGTAGAGCCAGCTATCAAAAAATTGCCATTCGCATCTTCCTTTACATTTGTAAAATTATCTGCGCCTATCGAGCCATAAACCCTTGACCAAATCAAATTGCCATTAGAATCCAACTTAGCGGCAAAAGCATCTCCGTCATTATCGTGATAAGTTCCAATAATCAAAACGCCATTATCTGAGGTCGGTTCTGCATCGCTAATAAAGTCATGCGAAGTCAATCCGATGGATTTCGCCCATTGGAGATTTCCCAAATTGTAAAGTTTTGTTATAATGCCTTCTTATTGCCCATTTCCGAAACTCGTAGTGTAGCCTGGAATATAAAAACCGCCATCAGCCGCTATGCCACCGCCATAAGCTACGTCTATTTGGCTACCACCAAAGACTTTAAAAAAAGTGTTTTGGGCAATTATGCTAAAAGGAAAACAAAGAATGAAGAGAAGGATAGTTATGTTTTTTTTCATGGTTTTATATTTTTTAGTTCAATGGTAAAATGGTAAGTTTTTTCTTAACCAATACTTGTTTTTTCAAATTTAAACATTTTAAAACAACTCCTAAAACATAAATAACTGTCTAGCAGATTGCTTATATACAGCATACGTCCAGCGAGAGGAGTTTTCTTAGAAATTTTTAAGCACTTTTTAAGCCACCGTTGGACAAATAAAAAATCAACTAAATAAAGGTAATTTTCCGTACGAGAAGCTGCGAATCCTGCCACAGATATTTTCTTATCTAGTTTTTCAAAATCATAAAAAACACCTATCCAGTCAAAGTGTATCTAGAATGCCTATATTTCATACAATCCTTAAACCTTCTTGTGCGTTTAAAGTCTAATTCGATACAGTATCCAAACAGAAAGATAAACACTACACAAAAATGAGAACGCTATTAGGAATACTTCTTTTAGGAGGATTCTTTTTTCTATTGATGGAAAAAGAAAAAGAAACAATATCAGATTCCGAAGAACTGGAAATCGAAAAACTAGAGTGCGAGGTTCAGTTATTTGAACTTTCGGGACAAGATGGTGGCGAAATAATTGGCTATCATGGCACACATCTTTTCTTTTCGCCCAATTCTTTTATGGATAAAAACGGCAATATCGTTTTGGATACTATTGATATTCAACTCATTGAATTTCATGTAAAAGAATCAGAAGGAACTTTCTATTCGCCTGCCACAGCCAGCGATCACGCTATACTCACCAATGGCTATTTTGAATTGACTGCATTTTATAATAATGAAGAACTTACTTTTCATTCTGATGTAGATTTAGCTTCTATTCTCTTGAAGTAAGGATTATTCATACCAAAGTCAATTCTTAAAAACAACGAAGTTATCGTATAAAATCTTACCTTTTTTTCAGACTTTTGCATCTTTAATATTTACAAATTTTGAAACTAACCAAACGAAGATGCTAAAAGATTTTACCGCCAACTTAATGGTCAATGATGTGAACAAGACCATTGAATTTTACAAACAATTGGGTTTTGAATTGATAGCTTCTGTTCCGGAAGAAGGACAATTTAACTGGGCAATGATTGGCAGAGACGGCATTAATATGATGCTGCAAACTCGCCAAAGCCTAGTAGAAGAGCTACCTTTGCTTGCCGAAAGGCCTATCAAAGCAGGATTAACGTTTTACATTCGGGTCGAAAATATGGAAGCCTTCCGAGCCAGCTTGCCCGAAAGTGTAACGATTCTCAAAGATGTATTCACTACTTTTTATAGTACCAAAGAGATTATAATCGAAGATTGTAATGGCTATATCTTAGCTTTCGCAGAAAATAACCATCGATGAATAAATATAAATACTGCCCCAATTGCTCAAAAAAGCTAGTTGCAAAAGTGGTCAAGGAAATGGAACGCCAGGCCTGCGAAGACGAAGAAACGTGCGGATTCGTGCATTGGGACAACCCTATTCCGGTGGTAGCCGCAGTGGTAGAATGCGAAGATGATGTAATTTTGGTGCAAAGTATTGGTTGGCCTTCACATTTTTTTGGATTGGTGACAGGATTTTTGGAAAAAGGGGAAGATATAGAAAAAGCAGCGGCTAGAGAAGTGGAAGAAGAGTTGGGTTTAGAAGTATTAGAGAGCCATTTTTTGGGCATTTATCCGCCTTTTAGAAACAACCAAATCATTATAGCTTATCATATAAAAGTGAAAGACGGAACGGTAAAGTTGGATACTTCCGAACTCGCTGCTTATAAGCGAGTTCCCATTTCCAAAATTCGCCCCTGGAGATATTCAACAGGTTTGGCACTGAATGACTGGCTCAAATCAAAGGGCATTGAGAGAGATTTTTTGGAGTTTGGTTAGTTTTTTTATAGAATTATACATTCGTCTTTCGCTTAATTCTTTAAGAATTAGAAATGTTCTTATTTTTACAGGAATCAAGAAATCAAAAATTTTAAAACAAAAAAATAAAGTTTTTATTCAATGGAAAACTTAAAACAATATTTAGAAGCGAATAAAGCCCGTTTTTTAGAGGAGTTATTCGATTTGTTGCGTATTCCTTCCGTTAGTGCTGACCCTGCATTCAAAGAAGACGTTTTCAAAACCGCAGAATTTGTAAAAGAAAAACTCATAGCGGCAGGTGCTGATAAGGTGGAAGTGTGCCAAACGGCAGGTTATCCGATTGTTTATGGAGAAAAAATGATTGACCCAAAATTACCAACAGTTTTGGTATATGGGCATTATGACGTACAGCCGCCAGACCCGCTTGACCTTTGGACTACGCCCGCTTTTGAGCCAGCTATCCGTGACGGAAAAATCTATGCTCGTGGTGCTTGCGACGACAAAGGGCAATTTTATATGCACGTGAAAGCCTTCGAGATGATGATGGAAAACAATGCACTAGCTTGCAACGTGAAATTTATGATTGAAGGCGAAGAAGAAGTAGGCTCGGACAACTTGGGCGTTTTTGTAAAAGAAAACAAAGAGCGTCTTGCTGCCGATGTCATTTTGATTTCGGATACTTCTATGATTGCCAACGATGTGCCTTCTATCTGCGTGGGTTTGAGAGGATTGAGCTACGTGGAGGTAGAAGTAACGGGCCCTAATCGTGACTTGCACTCTGGCGTGTATGGTGGCGCAGTCGCTAACCCGATTAATGCGTTGAGTAAGATGATAGCGTCTATGCAAGACGAAAATAATCATATTACCATTCCAGGATTTTATGATAAAGTGGAAGTCTTATCCAACGAAGAGCGCAAAGCGATGAATGAAGCTCCTTTTGATTTGGAGGAATACAAAAAAGATTTGAAGATTAACGACGTGCAAGGCGAAACGGGCTATACTACGCTCGAACGCACTTCTATTCGCCCAACTTTGGACGTGAACGGAATTTGGGGCGGCTACATTGGCGAAGGTGCAAAAACGGTTTTGCCGTCAAAGGCTTACGCCAAAATCAGTATGCGCCTAGTGCCACACCAAGAGCCAGACGAAATCACAGCACTTTTCACAAAGTATTTTGAGAGTATTGCGCCAGATTCTGTAAAGGTAAAAGTGACACCGCATCATGGCGGAGAGCCTGCCGTAACGCCTACCGACACCGTAGAATATCAAGCGGCTTCTCGTGCTTACGAAACTACTTTTGGAAAAACGCCAATTCCTCAGCGCAGTGGCGGAAGTATTCCAATTGTGGCATTATTTGAAAGAGAATTGGGCGTAAAAACCGTTTTGATGGGCTTTGGTTTGGATAGTGACGCTATTCACTCACCTGACGAAAGTTATGGTTTGTTCAATTATTATAAAGGTATTGAGACCATTCCTTATTTCTATAAGTATTATGCAGAAATGAAATAAGAAACTATTGAAATTGAAAAAGGAAATTTTTTCGTTAAAATAGAAGGTTCTACTGTTAATTTTAAAAGCTGCTTAAACCTTTGACTAGGTTTAAGCAGCTTTTGTTGTTTTAGGATTTGGTTCAGTTGATTAAAACTGAACCTCCAGTAGTTCGTTCTACGTTAAGTTATTTGCTCATCTTTATCAAATTTACAATTTCAATCCAAACTTATAAGCCTCTGCCACAACTCCATCCAAATTCACATCCGCTTGATTCGTCAAAATAATCGCACCTATTTTAGTCGTTGGGTTGTACGCCATAATCGTCGCTACGCCTTTTTCGCTGCCATCGTGTCCCCATAAGTTGTTATCCGCATTCAGATAAAACAAATGTAAACCCATTTCATAGCTCCATGTTGGAATTTGAAGCGTCGTCATAGCATTGATGGTTTCAGGTTTTAGTAATTGAACATTATTCACCGTTCCGCCCACGGCAAAAGCACTCAAAAACTTAAACATATCTCTAGGCGTTGAACGCAATCCGCCATTCGGATAATCCGTAAAAGTATAATGAGGAATAGCTTCGTATTGTCCGCCAGTATAATCGTAAGGCTGAACAATAGTCTGTGTGATTTCATCCAAACGCCAAGAAGTATTGGTCATTCCCAGCGGGGTAAAAATATTTTGTTTGCAATAAGCATTAAAACCGATTCCCGAAATTTGCTCAACGAGCAAACCGATTAGAGCTGCTCCAGTATTAGAATATTCGTGACTCGTTCCTGGCTCAAAATCATGGAAGTTTTCAGAAGCACTATAAAAAGTACCATTTGGCGTTAAATAATTTTCTAAAAAATCAGCCAATTCTACGGGACTATCTTGATTATCATAATACTGACCATCCAACGAAGGGCCATCTCCAATAGCTGAAGTATGCGTCAAAAGCATTCTAAAGGTAATATCTGTTGTGTAATTCGGAATTTGGACATTAAAAGAAAGGTAATCATTAATCTTATCATCCAAAGAAAATAGCCCTTGCTCCTGTAATTGAAGCAATGCAGTAGCCGTAATCACCTTTGAAACAGATGCCATTAAGAATAAATGATTGTTTTCCAATGAGATATTTTGCGCAATATTCGTATGACCAAAGTATTTTTCATATAAAATACTTTCCTCTTTAAATATCAGCACAGCAAGAGCAGGTGCTTTTTGATTCTCCATTTCTTCTTGAAGATAAATATCAAAAGCGGCTTCGTTATCAATAGGCGTTATATTTTCATTACAGTTGGAAAAGATAAGCAAGACGCAAAGAATGACAATAAAATTTTTCATGAAATTTGTGTTTTAATAATAATATTTAAGCAAGTGCCTGGACAGAATTATATATCCAATGGGTTTCAATCCATTATAAACTAATTGATTGATAATATATTTACTAAACTTCAAAACCCTGCTCCTTGGTATCTTACCCGCAGTTTCTTATATAAAAAAAGCACCTTTATCCAGTTGTTTCCAGTCATTAATAAAACATAATAAATACATATCCTACAAATGCTTTTTTTCAAGAACATTATGTCAAAATAATTTATGATAAAAATTACTTTGAAAGATACGACAAACAAAGACTTTCTCTTCTAAACCATCCTACTGTTCTCTTCTTTTTTAATTATAAAGCAGATTACTTGAAGTTGGCATTTGAAGAAAAGCAAAATGATACGGCTGATATTTTGGTTGTTGATGACGGTTATTACGAAATCATTGACATAAAAACAAGAAATATTTCCAAGTCCGCACAAGCTCCAAATATTATTTCTTCATACAAATTGGCTCAATTATGTGCTACTATGATAGATAATGAAGAGTTTGGTAATTTATCAATCAACTACTTTGAGATTGATTGGCAGTTAGAAGGTGATTTATTGGTATGTAAGGATGCTCATCATATAAGCCTGTTTAATTCAACTCCTGAAAATCTTTATATCAATTGGGCAGCAGCAATGCAAATCCAATTTCATGTTTGCGATTTAGAAGAAAATTTTAATGGAACTGTTGAAGAATGGGCAAAAGCATATCTAAAACATTATGTAGCACAGGTTTATAGACGTTCCGAATATATGATTGAAAAGTATGCTAAACCGTTTAAAAAGTATATCGAAGAATGAAAACGATAGAAAACAATGTATATAACGGTCATGTCAGCTAACCGCCGCCGCGCCATTTACACAAGCCGATTTCCTATTCCTCCAAAGGTGGCTTGCCTCGTTGTTTTATACTGACAATGGGGCAAGCCACTTTTGGGCAAGTAATTTAAAAGTCAATTAAGAAATTGCTGCATTTTTATTCCAATCTTCATTTGCCTAACCGTATTTCACACAAACATTTTTGGCTTCTGTAAAAAATCGGAGTGCTTCCAGTCCGCCTTCTCGACCTACGCCCGAAGCCTTCATGCCGCCAAAAGGCGTTCGCAAATCACGAAGCAACCAACAATTTATCCAAACAATGCCTGCTTCAATTTTTTCTGCCATCCTATTGGCACGAGAAATATCGGAAGTCCAAATCGTGGAAGACAAGCCATATTGAACGCTATTGGCGTACATTAGCACTTCTTCCTCTGTTTTGAAAGGCATAATGGTGACTACTGGGCCAAAAATTTCTTCTCGGTTGGTTCGGCAATCGTAAGACAGACCTTCTATCACGGCAGGTTTCAAGAAATAGCCTTTAGAGAATTTGCCGCCAATTTCTGAAATTTCGCCACCGCAAAGCACCGTGCCGCCCTCTTGTTTTGCCAACTCGACATAGTTCAGCACTTTTTCTCGGTGCAAATCAGAAACGACTGCGCCAATATTGGTAATGCTCGACATCGGGTCGCCAATTTTGAGCATCTGAACACGCTTGACAAATTCTTCTTTAAATTTTTCGTAAATCGATTCTTCTACAAAAATTCGAGAGCCGCAAAGGCAGATTTGCCCTTGGTTAGAAAAAGAAGAACTTAAAGTAGTCGCCATCATTTTTTCAAAATCGCAATCTGCAAAAATGATATTTGGGTTTTTTCCACCGAGTTCTAAAGATAGTTTTTTGAACATAGGTGCAGCTACCGACGCTATTTTTTTGCCCGTATTGGTGCCGCCTGTGAAGGAAATCGCTTTTACCTTCGGATGTTCAATAATGGCTTGACCTGCAATGGGCCCATAACCATGAATGATGTTCAAAACGCCTTTTGGAATACCTGCTTCGATAGCCGCTTTTGATAACAAAAACGCTGTCATTGGCGTAATTTCGGATGGTTTTGCGACTACGCAGTTGCCCGCAGCGAGTGCTGGCGCAATCTTCCACGTAAATAAATACAACGGCAAATTCCAAGGCGAAATACAACCGACTACGCCTATTGGCTGGCGAAGGGTGTAGTTAATGGCGTTGTTTTCCATCTGATGCGACTCCGACGAAAAATGAGCGATGGCAGTAGCAAAAAAGCGCAAATTGCTATGCGAACGAGGAATATCTACCGTTTTGGAAAGTGTGATAGGTTTGCCCGTATCAGCGGTTTCTGCTAGTGCAAAATCATCCAAATACTGCTCAATAATATCTGCTAGGCGCATCAAAAGGCGAAAACGAGTCTTGATGCCTATCGTTGACCAAATTGGAAATGCTTTTTCCGCTGCTTCTACGGCTTCATCTACATCTTTCTTCGTAGAATCGGGCGCATAGGCATAAACTTCTCCTATTGCAGGATTGTATAAATCAATGTATTGACCTGAAATAGGTGGCACTAATTCGCCATTGATGTAGTTTTTGATGTACTTCTCTGGTTTCATATTAATAGGATTAACGGCTGACGGTTAGCTTGTTAGCGTTTTGTCTCCGCTGGTTTCAGCAATTCTCATTATGGCTTTATCCATTGCCCCGTATCTTCAGTGCGGGATAAAGAATAAATCTAAAAATCAGGGTTTTAATCCTAAACTGAGGTAATGTTGGGTTAAAACCCGAAAATCCTTTAGTTTCATTAATCCTCACTCTAAAGATGTGGGGCAACAGAATTTCCAAACGAAGAATTGCTGCGCTGGTTTTATTTTTTTAATAACCGTAAAGATAATTGAATTTTGAATAGGAAATAACAAGAACTATTATCAAGGTATATTATGTCAATTCTACTCCATAAATATCTACCGTCATTCCCGAATATTCCATTCTAAAAAGTACTTTCATTCCATTTTTTTTAGCTACATGAATGAGAGGATCGTAATTATCAATATAGAGAGAATGAAAATGAAATGAACCTTGAGGAAGTAAGATGTTCTTTAATTTTTTTTTTTTTTTTTCCAAACCCCCTATTCCATAGCTTTTCATCTGTTGGGCGAGTTCCGTCCCATAGCCCTTTTTCCAAAATTTAGGCAACAAAGAATAAGCGATTTCATACTCCGTTTTGCCTTCAAGCTCTCGTGGCAAAATACCTCCTAGCCCTATAAATTCGCCATTTTCTTTGTCTTCTGCTGCCAAATGTCCCAGCCCTTGCGTTTCGTACCTTTTGAATTGCATCCTTATCCATTCTTCTGCCAATACTTCTTTGCCTTTGGATAAATCCATTCCCAAAAAATGTAATCTATCATTATTCTCAAAAAAATTCACCCAATTCGGAATGTCATTTTCTGTGAGTTTTCTAAATCTTAGCCTTTCACTTTCTTGATTGAAATAATCCATTTTACATTAGTTTTCCAGCTATAAAGCCCGTTGTCCAAGCGGCTTGAAAATTATAACCGCCCGTGATGGCATCAATATCCATGACTTCGCCTGCAAAATATAAATTCTTGCAGACTTTGGATTGCATGGTATTCAAATCAATACTTTCCAAACTCACACCGCCACAGGTAACAAATTCTTCCTTAAAAGTCGTTTTGCCTTTTACTTGATATTCGTCGTTGGTGAGAATGGTCATGAGTCGATTCAATGATTTTTTGCCCAATTCAGCCCATTTTTGTTCTTTGGATAAGTTGGCTTTTTCTATTAAGTAATGCCAAAGTCGCACGGGCAAAAAGTACGGTCGGATGTTGGCAAGTATTTTTTTGGAATGTTCTTGCGTGAGTTTTTTTAATTCCTGGAGTACAATTTCGTTGTTGCGTTCATTTACCCAATTCACTTGTACTTTAAATTCGTAGCCCATTTCGCTCAAAATTCTAGCTCCAAAAGCGGACAGTTTCAAAATAGCTGGCCCACTCATGCCCCAATGCGTGATAAGCAACGGGCCATCGGATTTTAGTTTTGTGCCTTGTATATTCACCAAAGCCTCTTCTACTACAATGCCCATTAGTTCTTTGATTGGCTCGGCAGGCATATTGAAGGTAAATAAAGACGGCACGGGGTTTTCGATTTTATGATTCAACGCCTCTAGCCATTCCAGACCGCTTCTTTTGGGCGAGCCGCCAGTTGCTACTATTACTTTATCGAAGGTTTGGGGAGCGTGTTCTTTTTTTATAAAAGTCAGCTCCAAACCCATTTCGAGCGGGCGAATAGCTTTGATGCCAATTCCCGTTTCGATTTTGATATTTAGCCGCCTTGTAGCATTCATCAAGCAGTCAATAATACTTTGGGAATCTTGCGAAACAGGAAAAACACAATTGTCTTCTTGCGTCACCAATGGCACGCCACGGGACTCAAACCAATCCATCGTATGAGTAGTATTGAAGAGGTGAAAGGCTTTTTTAAGTTTTTTCCCACCTCTCGGATAGGCTTTGCATAACTCACTGACCGACGTGCAACCGTTAGTGACATTGCACCTGCCGCCGCCCGATATTTTGACTTTTGATAAAACTTTTTTCGATTTTTCAAAAATAACTACCCGTGCTTTTGGATGGTTTTCCTTAGCGTGAATGGCCGAAAAAAAGCCTGCTGCGCCACCGCCTATAATTGCAATATTCATATTTTTTATACTAATAAGGACAATTTTTGTAAGACAAAAAATCTGAGTTGTTCCCTTTTAAATTGATTGACGAATGCCGCAAGTATAATTAAAATTAGGGATTTTTTTAAGTTTCTCTGTTTGTGTCTCCATTATCTAAGGAATTATCTTCTGCTTATTTTTTGATATTTGAATCGGCGGAGTTCAATGCTTTTTGATTTAAAAAATATATAGTACTATGGAGATTTATCTAATCGTTCGGTCAGAATTTCGCTCCTATGCTTTTAAGTGATTTCCTTTTTTATTGAAATAATAGCCGCTTTATATTTTTAGACATTAAAATAGATATACAATTTAACATTGAAATTAAATTATATATGTTATATTTGTAATGTGTCTTGGTTTTCTAAATCAGAATACCTATAAATACCAACAAATCAATCTTTTACAAAATCAAATTATCCAACAACAACATTAACAATGAAAAAATCAGTACAACAGATACTCTTGGTCTTTATCCTCATGCTCGGTTTTCATATTAGCTACTCGCAAATGACTATTGATATTACCAAACGGGCGGAAGTGTTAGTCAAAGAAGTCTTACTCAGCGGCGATGGCGTAAAGGTTGGCAATATCCAATTTACAGGCAGCCCAAAAGCACTCGGATATTTTGAAGTATTAGACAATAATGAGTTTGGCATCCAAAAAGGCTTAGCTTTATCTACGGGGCAAATCCTTTCGGCAATGCCCAACTCTATGCCGAATCGTTCTGATTTGCTCGTTACGGATGGTGATATTGATTTGCGTGCTTTGAGCGAAAATGATACGTATGACGCTGCCGTTTTGGAATTTGATTTTGTTCCTATGAACAATAAAGTTTCTTTCCAATATATATTCGCATCAGAAGAATTTGTAGAATTTACTGGCTCAAAATACAATGATGTTTTTGCTTTTTTCATTAGCGGCCCTGCCATCGAAGGTAAAAAAAATATGGCTATCATTCCCAATACGAAAGATAACGTTTCTATCAATACGGTCAATCAATATAAAAATTCACAGTATTTCGTTAATAATAATATTTGGCAAACTAATGGCAAACAAAAATCTCAAAAAATGCTTGAAGGGCTTAGTGAGAACTTGATTACTACCACCGAATACGATGGGATGACGACCGTTTTGACCGCTCAAACCAACGTAATTCCTTTCAAAAAATACCATTTCAAAATAGCCATAGCCGAAGTAAGTGATAGAAAATATAATTCTGCGGTATTCTTAAAAGGTGGCTCGTTCAAGGTGGAGCAAGACTCCTTTGCTTCCGAAGAATTTGCTATTAGAGGCGATATTAACCCTGATTTGATAGACCTTGATGCTATTCTAAAAAGTCAGTCATTACTTGACCAAAGCAGCCAAAATTCAGTTGTAAAATCGCCAGAGCCTATTGATGATAGAAAAATAGATGCTGGAAACCACGACGACAACCACGAAATAGTTATTGATGAAGAACCCGTTCCCCTAACCGTGGCTGCGCCTGTGGTTGAAGAACCAACTATCAGTAGCGATTTAAAAGCAATAATTGATAATTTGCCCGCTAAATTCGATAATATCATGTTTAATTATAACTCTGCTGACCTTACGAATAGCTCTTTAGGTAAGTTGAGTTCTATTGTAGAAATGCTCAATTATTTGCCTAATGCTACAGTCAAATTAACAGGACACACCGACGCTCGTGGTAGCTCAGAATACAACGCCCAATTATCTAAAGAGAGAGTAAATAAGGTGTATTCTTATTTTATCAATCAAGGCATTTCGCCCAGTAGAATTCAGATTTTATCTTATGGAGAAAGTCGTCCAATTTCGGATAATAATACTGCCCTTGGACGCTCAATGAACAGAAGAGTAGAAATTTTATTTCTTAAAAACTAAAATCATTTTTTTTACCACATAGGCACGTTAGAAGATATTGAAAAGGCATTTTCAACTTTTTGATAAGTTAAAAATGCCTTTTATTCTATTCTGCTATACGCTCAAAATCAAGTATTCTACAACTATAAAGCTGCAAATTCTTACTCCAGTTTCACTTCATCTACATAAAAAGTGCCGCCTTGTGGATTGTCGCTTTTAGCAGCGTACCAATAAAAACCGCCAATTACGGAATGGAGTTTTTTGTCATTTAATGAAATAGTATATTGTTTCCAGTTTTTCGTCAGATTAACAAACTTGAACGCCTCCAAACTATCTTCATACAGTTTAGCAGATTTTTTAATTCCCCCTATTCCAAACTTAATCCGCTCTGTACCTTGCTCGCCTCTTGCCCAAAACGTCAATTTGGAAAATCCTTCCGTAGAAAAATCATTTCCTTTATCATCTCCCCAATTGCACTCGCCTTGTATCTCTCTATTTATCCAATAAATCCCTGTGCCTTCATCATCGCAATTTTTAAAACTCAATCGAAAGCAATCTTTGCCTTCGTGTGGGTCTTCTTCCCAATGCTCATCCAGCGAAATGAAGTCAGCACCAAGACTACCACAGCCCATCCAGCCGCAAGGAATATAAGTATCCGTGATGATATAATTATTGGTCGTTTCAGCATCACATCCCCAAAATGTAACAACTGCCAGCAGTGTAAATGTTCTAATAATTTTCATTTTCAATAATTGTTTTGGCTCTTTTACAATTTCTGTGTTTTCCTCCAATGTGGGCTTGCCTCACTGTTTATCAATAAGTTAGAACAATGGGATAAACCCACATTAGAAGAGAAAGTATTTTTTTGCAGAAATTGTCAAAGAGTCATTGTTTTATGTTATTTGCATGAGTTTTAGTAATCTTTCAGCATGATTTTGTGGTTTTTAATTTTTCTGAAAAATAAAATTTAACATGAATAGAAACGATGTTTAACGATTCTATCACCGAACCATATCAAGCCAATCAATTATCTTTTAATACAATTAAAATCGCATGATAAATTTAATTAAAATTCTAAATTTAGAAATCA
>CALOED010000186.1:0-41651 GCA_942492005.1 uncultured Saprospiraceae bacterium | reverse complement strand
CGTCTCTTGCCGTAAAATCTATCCCTATTGATATTTCATTGAAGTATTTGTGCGCAAATTTGGGCTGGATGTGTTTGCCATTTTTACAAATTTTAAGCACTATTTCCGCTTCGTAGTGTAGATTTTTTGTAAACTCTGGATAATAAATATCTCTATTATCTTTGACCAATGCCGTTGCCGGTTTCATAAAAACCATTGGCTGCGAAGGTACAGGATTATTCAACTCTTTGGCGTGATTGATATAATTTCGACCAATACATATAATTTTCATAGTGGAAGGTTGTCGTTTTTAATCCGTTCTATTAGAATATTGTTCGAGTAATGCTTCGTCTTCTTTCATAATAAATTTCCTAACCAGTCGGACAGGTCGCATCAATATCATTAAAAGTCGGAAACCATGCCCCGAATAATTATCCATTAGACTTGGTGTGGTAAAAATTTTTGAGCGATACGAGTATTTTATGATACCAACGTTCTCGAAGCTCTATCAGAATAGAAGATTGCTTTTGTATCTTATCGGATTCAAATAAGTTTTGAATGAGTTTATCCGAAAGGCTTTGTTCTTTTTTCTTAATATAGGGTTGTAATGCCGCAGGTATTTCTGCACCGAATAGGTGATGGCACATCAAAGTACCAACTACTATAATCCGCCTCATTCCTACTTTATTGACTATTTTCAGCACTTTTTGCCAATCCATGTCTGGATATTGCTCTAACAAATAGTACCAATCTACCAATAATTTATACTTCAACCAACATTCAACACCTCCATGATGTATAGCTACCCCTACCAGCAAATGTTCTTTATTTGGATATTTAATCTCAAGCGTTGCCAATTTTTTATCTACTGCGCTTTTCCACAAGTCATCCATTGAGATATTGAACATATATTGCTTTTTGGCTATTCGCCAATGCAGTTCTAAATCTGCCACACCTTTTTTTAGCATCTCATAAGAATGCCTATTCTTAAAGTAGATTTTTTCTTGCTGCTCGTTCATTTTCCACAAAGGGAAATAACCATCAGCCAAGAGTAAATCTTTCGCTTTTTGGAGGTCTTTCGGATGGATAAGAATATCCAAATCTACCGATTCTCTAACGGTAGGATTGTTGAATATTTCTTGCGAAAGCATTGCGCCTTTCCATGGGATAGCCGCTATTTGATGGTTTTGGAATAGGAGCATTGCATCATTAAGCTGCTTCACTTTGCGGAGGCTTCCTATTGTAAGTTGCGTTAATAAGGCTTTTAGTTGAGGCAATATTTCTTGTGGTAATGCTTCTCTCGAATACTTTATTAAATTATGACAAATCAATGGGCGCACTTTTTCAATTCTTATATATTCAAAAAATGCGTCCCAATTCATACGCTCATTTTGTATAAGTGCATTTAATTGGGATACATCCTCCTCTTTAAGGTCTTTTTTTGAGGCGAGAATCACTATAAGTATATAAGGTTTATTATTAAGGCTTTCTAGTTGTTTATTCATTAATACCATTCCTTGTCTTTCAGTCCTTCATACACGTTTCTAATGCCTTCTTCCAATGCTATTTGTGCTTTCCATCCTGCATTATTCAGCTTAGAAACGTTCATTAGTTTGCGAGGCGTACCGTCGGGCTTCGTCAAGTCGTTGGTGATTTCACCTTCATAGCCTACTATTTTTTTGATAAGTCGAGCCAAATCAATAATGGCAATATCTTCTCCCGTTCCGATATTTACCAACCCTTCTTCGCTATATGTTTGCATCAGATAGAAACAAGCATCCGCCAAATCATCTACGTGAAGAAATTCTCGCTTTGGCGAACCCGTACCCCACATTACCACTTCGGGCTTGTTTTCTTTCTTCGCTTCATGGAATTTTCTAATCAATGCGGGCAATACGTGCGATTTTTTCAAATCGTAATTATCATTGGGCCCGTAGAGGTTCGTTGGCATCACCGAAATGAAGTTGCAACCATACTGACTACGATAAGCATCGCACATCTTAATGCCCGCTATTTTAGCAATAGCGTAAGGCTCGTTAGTAGGTTCGAGCAGTCCCGTCAGTAAAGAATCTTCTTGCAAAGGCTGAGGAGCAAGTTTTGGATAAATGCAAGACGAACCCAAAAACATCAGCTTCTGAACGCCATGAACGTGAGCGGCATGAATAACATTAGATTGTATCATAATATTATCATATATAAACTCTGCTCGATAGGTGTTGTTGGCTAATATTCCGCCTACTTTAGCTGCTGCTAAGAATACGTGGTCAGGTTTTTCTGTTTCAAAAAAAGCATTAACCGCCGCTTGATTTTTGAGGTCAAGCTCTTTGGAGGTTCTAAAAACGAAATTAGAAAATCCTTCTTTTTTGAGTTTTCTAATAATGGCAGAACCTACCATGCCTCGATGCCCTGCGATATTTATTTTCTCTGATGTTTGCATAAAAATGAATTTTGAACTTGCTTTTAGACAATTCTAAAAGGTCTAAGTAATTGGGCTTAAATATTTAGACGATAAACAATTATAAATTACTGATTAACAACCCAATGGGTCATGACTCATTGGAAATAATTTTGTCTAACTACTTATTTAAAAGGCTGTTTTAGATAAAAAGTTTCGACTTTAAAATTTTGAATACTATTCAAATTCGTTTTTGACTTTAAAGCCCGCCTTTTTTAGAAATTCATCTTTTTTGAATAACTCAATGTCTTTTTGTACCATTTCGCTGCATAGTGCTTGCAAGTCATATTTTGGTTGCCAGCCCAATTTTGTATTGGCTTTAGTTGGGTCGCCGATGAGCAATTCCACCTCTGTGGGTCTGAAATACTTAGGGTCCACCGATACAATAGCTTGCCCTACTTTCAAAAATTCATTGGTACTCGATTCTACTACACCTACTTCATCTACGCCCTCTCCTTCAAACTTCAATTCTACGCCTACTTCTCTAAATGACATTATTACAAAGTCACGAACAGAAGTCGTCACGCCCGTAGCGATTACAAAATCTTCTGCCTCATCTTGCTGCAAAATGAGCCACATCGCTTCTACATAGTCTTTAGCGTGTCCCCAATCTCGTTTGGCATCCATATTACCCAAGTAGAGGTTGCTCTGAAGTCCCATTGACATTTTGGCTACGGCACGAGTGATTTTACGAGTCACGAATGTTTCTCCACGCAATGGGCTTTCGTGATTGAATAAAATACCATTGCAAGCGTACATTCCGTAAGCCTCTCGATAGTTTACGGTTATCCAAAATCCATACATTTTGGCTACGGCATACGGCGAACGAGGATAAAATGGCGTAGTTTCGGATTGTGGCACTTCTTGCACCAAGCCGTAAAGCTCCGAGGTAGAGGCTTGATAGATACGAGTTTTGTCGGTTAGTCCCAAGATTCTTACCGCTTCCAAAATCCTCAATGTCCCTACTCCATCTACATCCGCTGCGTATTCGGGCGCATCAAAACTGACTTTTACGTGCGACATCGCTCCGAGGTTGTAAATCTCATCAGGTTTTACTTCTTGAATGATGCGAATGATATTGGTAGAATCCGTCAAATCTCCGTAGTGTAAGATAAAACGACGATTATCTACATGAGGGTCTTCATAGATATGGTCGATTCTTCCTGTATTGAAAAGAGAGCTTCTACGCTTCACTCCGTGTACTTCGTACCCTTTTTCTAATAATAATTCTGCTAAATATGCACCATCTTGCCCGGTGATGCCTGTAATTAATGCTTTTTTCATATTTCAATTAAAGTTTTCTAATCGTCGAAGTTAGAAATTTACATTTTTTCATCTAGATTAATTCCAGTTTCAATGTGGCTGAAATTTGGAATTAACTCCGATAATAGGCTTACAATACTATTTTTAGACAGGTCATTTTTATCAAATAAGCCGTTCAGTTTATCAAAAAAGATTTCAATTTCTTTTATTGATTTTTTAGGGCTGTTCTTAATTACGCCCAATTCATTGTAAGTTGTTAAATCTACGTCTTCGCCTTCTACATAAAACTCTTCATAAGATTTTTCGCCCGAAGTTCCCGTAGGTTTAAAACACACCGGATAATGAGTAGCATTGGCTTTTAAACTTTTTGCTTTTTGCCTTGCTTCTTCTTCTTCTATAAAATATTCTGGCTCGTAGTTTCTGTATGCTTTCAAAAATTTCACGCCTACTTCTGAAAAAGTTTTCATTTGTGTTTCCTTTAATTTAGGAAAAAATATTTCTCCCGATTTGCCAAGAAAACAAGCTAACATACAAATTTGCCCCGATTCTGTGGGTGATACAAAATAACGTTTGACATCATTGGGCCCAGCTAAAGGCTGCTGTTTCATGATGCGCTGTATGAAGCCAAATAAAAGGCTTCCGTTTGAAAAAGCTACATTAGCGAAGCGAGCCGTAGTAATAGGAATTTTGGTAGAATAAGCTAAAATCACCTCTTCCATCAGCTTTTTGCTTGCTCCCATTACATTGACGGGGTTTGCGGCTTTATCTGTGGAGACACAAAAAAAGTGTTGTGGCGGATGTGCAACCAATACATCTAGTAGCTTTTTGGTATGAATGACATTATTTTCAATCATGGCTTCGATTGAATAATGGTCTTTTTCGCTGCGAACGTGTTTGTGTGCCGCAAAATTAGCTACAATTTCAAATGGGCCTTCTTGCTTTATTATTTTTTCAAAAATAGGACTCGCAAAGTTGATGGGATAAGTTTTGAAATCTTGCGGAATATACATTCCAGAGATACTTCTCAAATCTCTGACCAATTCGGTTAGTCCATTTTCATTTAAATCAATGACGTAAACCCTCGACGGTCGAAAAGGTAATATAGCTTTGATATAAGAGCTTCCAATCGTTCCTGCTCCGCCTATGACTAATACAGATTTACCTTCAATCGCATTTTTTAGTGCCTCATAGTTATGCTCAATATCTTCGTCAAATAGAGATTTTTCTCTTTCTATAACAGCATCCTTAATAAACTGGTCCAGTTGAAAATGTTTCATTCGATGATTAATGGCAGGTGAGAAAATTGGCTTTATTTCCAATTGAATTAAAAACTTCTTTCTGGTAAATCTTTAAATATTTTATTGGCTAAGGTGTTTTTAGGAAAGATAATTGTCCATGCCGTCAAGAAGATAATTAAAAAATCGGTGAGAACGGAAGCGTGGTTTTGATACCAAATTTCGAGCGCACCTTTGTACGGGAGTATGACCGTAGCGTAGCATTCGTGTGGCTCTAAGTCAGAGTCCGTCATTATCTTTTCTTCATCTCTAAATACAATAGAACCAATGCCCGTCAAGCCAGGTTTTACATTATAAACTGAGTCTTTATATTTTTGTTCGTATCGGTCAAAGCCTACTTTCATCAATGGGCGTGGGCCAACTATGGACATATCTCCTTTTAAGATATTAATCAACTGAGGCAACTCGTTAATCTTAGTCATTCGGAGATACTTGCCAATAGAGGTAACACGGGGGTCGTTTCTGAGCGTTACATCTCCTGTACCCATGTTTGGACTATCTTTGAGCATAGTTGCAAATTTCAGAATATCGAACATCTGATTTTTATAACCTACTCTTGCTTGTTTATAAAAAATCTCGCCTTCTGCTGTGAATTTTAATATAATGACAATCGGAATTAATAAAGGCGATAAAACGAGGAGCGCAAGTGATGATAGTAATATATCTAAAAAGCGTTTAATAAGTGGATACATATTTATATTTCAAATCTAATACTAAGTAATAGGCAATATTTAGCCTACTACTTAGCATGAAACATTTAAATAATTTGATTCAGTCCTTTCTTAATTTCTTGTACTACAATCGCTAGTTCTTCTTCTGTAATACTCGTCGAACAAGGGATTGCCATGCACGTTTTAAGTATTTCGGCACAGTTATCATCTTTTGTAATGTATAAACAATCCTTATACATCGGCAACATATTCATCGGCATCCAAAATGGGCGACTCAACACTTTGTTGCTGTTCAGGTACTCTAATAATTGTGGCTGATATTTAGTTTTTATAGTAAATAACCAATTATTGTGCGATACCTCTTCCGATATTTCTTGAAATTCGATATCCGCTACTCCTGCTAAATGTTCTCTATAATAATCGCCGATAGCCTGCTTCTTTTTAACAAAATCGGGCAACAACTCCATTTGAGCCACACCCAAAGCCGCTAATATATTAACTAGACGATAATTATATCCCACCTCATCGTGATGATAAGTCATTGGGTCGGTTTTAGCCGTAGTCGTGATGTGTTTCGCTCGTTTGGCTAATGCTTCATCATTTGTCACGATAACGCCACCGCCGCCAGTAGATATAATTTTGTTGCCATTGAAGCTAAATACACCTACTTTGCCAAAAGTTCCTGCGGATTGTCCTTTGTATGTAGAGCCTAGTGCTTCGGCAGCATCTTCCACCACAGGCAAATTGTATTTTTCAGCCATAGCCATAAAACTATCCACATCAAAGATATTTCCCTGAATATGAACAGGCATAATGACCCGAATGCAGCGTCCATCTTTTTTTAGCAAACGCTCGCCTTTATCATTCAGAACAGTTTGTGTTTCCAAAAACTCTTCTAACAAACCCAAGTCCATTTGCCATGTTTTAGGATGAGCGTCAATAAGTATTGGCTCTGCCCCAGCATATTTGATCGCATTGGCACTGGCGACGAAGGTAATATTGGATACAATAACGTAATCATTCGGTTTCACACCTGCCAACATCAAAGCGATATGAAGGCCAGCAGTACCATTGACACAGGCTACTCCATATTTTGCACCTGCGTAGTCAGCTACCATTTGCTCAAACTTATTGACGTAGCTACCCGCAGAGGATATCCAACCTGTATCTAGGCAATCTTTGACATACTTCCATTCGTTGCCTGCTAAGTTGGGAACACTTAATAATACCAGACGCTCATTTTTACTCATTAGCTTGCTTTTTCTTTGTTATCGTAAAATGACTCATGCAAGTCTTTGTTATTTTTCAAATAATCAATATACCAGTCGATGGTCTTTTTAAGTCCATCTTTCCAAGTCACTTTTGGCTCATAGCCCAATTCTCTTCTAGCTTTAGAAATATCTGGACAACGACGAGCTACCGACCCCGGATAAGTAGGTGCATAGACATACTCTCCCTCAAAGTTCATTAATTCTCCTGTGAAACGAATCAACTCTTCAATGGTAATTTCTTCTTGCGTACCGATGTGGTAAATTTCGCCATTTCCGCCTTTTTCCATCGCTAATACCGTACCTTCTACCGCATCATCTATATAGTTGAACGCTCTAGTTTGGTCGTGTCCGTAGATTTTAAATGGTGTTTCTCCATTTGTAAATCGCTGTGCTAAGTGAGGAATAACGTGCTTGAAACCCATTCTAGGGCCATAAACGTTGTGGTAACGAATGATAGAACACTCAAAGCCTAGTTTGCTTGAATATTGTAAAAATCCAGACTCACCCAACATTTTAGTGACCGCATAAGTAAAACGAGGGTGGCTAATGTCTTGAATAGTCAATGGCACTTCTTCTGGCGTAGGAATAGCATAATCAAATGCCTCAACTGCTCCTGCGTAACATTCGCTAGTAGAAGTAAATAATACTTTTCCACAGTTGGCGTATCTTAACCATTCCAGCGTATTGAATATCAAAGCCGTATTGATACGAATTATCTCATGTGGAATTTTATTGACATAATCTACGCCTACTACCGATGCCAACATATAGACATAAGTGTAGTCTTTTTCTAATTTATCAAATGCGGTAGGGTCAGTAAAATCGCCTGCAATGACTTTGATGCCATGCTCGTCAATCAATGCTTGAAGCAAATCATCAATTTTGCCACCGCCTCTAAAAAAATTATCCGCAATAGTGATTTCGTAATCTCTATTCTCCGCCAAATATTTGGTAATATTATATCCTATAAAACCTGCTCCACCAAGTAATAATACTTTTTTCATTTTTTTATTTTAATACTTAATAAACTAAGCTATATCGCCTCTACCTACTACTCTTACTTTGTGCTTAGTAGATAATTTTAAAATTTCATCTTCTGACAAAAGCCCTACTGTATCTATAATAAACAGGGATTTTTGATTGAGCAACAAATTCATCAACTCATCGGAGTTGCGATATTCTGTGTGTGCGGTAGTCAATGCTACTATGTCCAAATCTTGCTCAAATGCTGGAAGGTAAGAAGGCTCAATATCTAATTCTTTTTCTTCCCAATTTGTTACATACGGGTCATGTAAAAACACCTCACAATTATCTTTTAATAGGTAATTATAAAATGGTTCTACGGGTGAATATCTAGTATCACCAACATTGCCTCGATACGAAATACCTAATAATAGTGCTTTTTTGCCTGCCAAATCTTCTAGTTCTAGCTCACGCTTCATAAATTGGTAAGCATATAAAGGCATTTTATCATTTATCTGAACGCCACGCTCACTTTGCCCTAAGCCTTCTTTGCTTGAGAATAAAGTTTGTTTTGACCAAGAAGCCAAAAGCGGGTCTTTCGTCAAACAATAACCGCCTACGCCAATATTTGGCAGCATCAAATTTTTGTGCGTTGGGCGCATTCTGATTGCCTTAATCACTTCGTATAGATTGACTTCTGCCTCTTCTGCAAAACGTGTCCATTCTACTGCAAAAGCAATATTCATGGCTCTGTATGAGTTTTCGAGTACTTTTGCCATTTCTGTAGCATTGGTATTCCCCAATCTTGTCAGGGGATATTCTTCGGTAGAAATGACGGTACGCAAAAACTTTTCGGTAGCTAAGGCACTTTTTTCATCAACGCCCGAAAATACCCTATAAAAGTTCTGGATTGAATCCACGTAATTAGGGCCAGGCATTACTCTTTCGTAAGAGTGTCCGAGTTTGAATTTTGTAGTAGAAAGTCCTCTTTCATAAAAACATTTTTCTAAAGTTGGTTTCACTACTTTCGCACAAGTCCCCGGAGGCACCGTCGTTTCTACTAATACCAATATATCTTCTTTACAGTTTTTACCAATAGCTTCAATGGCTTTTGTAAACGCCGTTAAGTCCACATCATAATCTTCCAAATCGCCATTAAAAGCCGTTTTCTTTGCTACATCTAAGTTAATATCTACTATAATCACATCTGCTTTGGAGTAAGCATACAGATCGAATGTAGCGTAGAAGTTATTCTTCTTACGTGATGCTTGGTAAAACTCTTCAATCTTAGGGTCAGAAGCGACGATAGGAAATTTGCCTTCGTTGATGGATTTAATTTTCCAATAAGTATATGGACGAGCCAAATCTACACCCATTACTGCATACTCTTCGGTAAGTGCATTGGCACACACTAATGACATCACTGCACCAACAAAACCTAAGCCTTGTACAACTACGACGGGTTTGTTTGGATGTTGGTTCAAAAATCCATCAATGCCTTTGCTATCATCTAATACTTCTGGAATAATATATTCCTTACCCGTATTAGGATTAACTGAAATCATTTGTTCTTTTGTTATCATGGTACAAATTTATTCTCATCTATTGAAAAAAAGAATTAATCCATCATTCTATCTGGATTATTTACAAAAAAATAAAGCTAGAGATAACGTTGTGGATTTCCTACAACCTTACTACCATCAGGTATATCCTCTAATATTACTGCGCCTGCGCCTATGGTTACATTTTTACCGATTTTTACATTTTGGCGCACAACAGCGTTAGCACCTATAAACGAAAAATCGCCTACTTGAACTCCGCCCAATAAGGTAGAATTAGGTGCAATAAAACAATATTCGCCTATATTCACTTCGTGTTCTACAACTGAACTCGTATTAATAATCGAGCCGTTTCCTATATTGACAACAGGATTTATAGTAGCATTTGCCGCTATTAAAACGCCGTTTCCTATATTAACATGATTGGCAATAATCGCTGAAGGATGAATGCAATTAGTCGGTGCGTGAAGCCCTTGATTAGTCAAATGAGCTTGTATTTTGCTTCTAATAATATTACTGCCAATAGCTATAAAATAGTCGTTGGCACTCAATGCAGCTAAACCACTTTCGCTTCTATCACTTCCAAAAAATTGCAGTTGGTACGGATTGTAATCTTTTTCTTCCATTTCGCAATACCCCACTACGGTGCGGTTCATGCGCTGGAAAATATCGCAAATCACAAAAGCGTGTCCAGAATATCCAATCAAGGCAATGTTTTTCATTTTATTATTTTTTCACAATATCCTTGATATAATTCAAGTATTTATTTGCCAACTGTGTTCTATCAAAATGTTCTTTTGCGTAAGCATAACCCAACTCTCCTTCTTTCTGGCGTTCTGCTTTTGGCATATTTAAGTAGTGTAATACTTTTTCTTTAAAATCGGCTGGGTTTTCTGGTTCTACATAGATTCCGCATTGAGCATCTTCTACTAGCTGGCGAGATACGCCATCAATCACCATCAAAACGGGTATTTTGCACGCCATGTAGTCGAATGTCTTATTAGAATAAATCGTTTTGAAAGTATCTACTTTCTTTAAAACCGACATTCCAATATCTGAGGCGAGGATATATTTAAATACTTCTTGCTTCGGCACAGGGTCCACAAATTTGACATTGGTTAAGCCTCGTTTTTCTACTTCTTCTTTCAAAAATGGCTTTCTCATGCCTCCACCGATGAGCATAAATAATACATCATCTCTATCTTTAAGCAGCTCGGCTGTCTCAATGACTTGTATCAAATGATTGGCAACACCATGTGCGCCAACGTAAGTCATGACCATTTTGCCTTCAAGCCCATGTGTTTTGCGGAAAGCCGCTCGGTCAAATGTGTCTAAAAGGCTATCAGATAAGGAGAAATCTGCCGCATTTGGAATAAATACAACTTTTTCGGCAGGTACTTTTTTATTATTAATTAATTTATCTCTAAAGGCGGGTGTCAGTACATTAATGAGCTTTGCCCGTTTGTAAATGATTTTTTCAAACCAATAAGATAATTTAATAATATATTTATTCGTCAAAACGCCTGTGTCAATAGCCGATTCGGGCCATAAGTCTCGCACTTCAAACACATAGGGTATTCTTTTGAAAAACGATAATACAAATGCCGTAATGCCTACAAACAAAGGTGGTGAAGTCACCAAAATAACGTCAAATTTTCCTTTGGTTTTGAATAAGCCGGCATAAATGCTAGAGAATACAAATGAGAAATATCCCCATAAGCGACCTATGAAGCTAGCGTTGTAAGTATCTGCGACATTACAACGAATGACGTTTACTTTTTCCGAATACTGGTCAATGTAAGTAAACTTACCTTTGTATCGCTCTCTCTTTTTGCCCGTTTGATAATGCACCATTCCAGCCAGAACGGAGGTTTCGTAACCTTGCTCTTCCCAAAAACGTGTCATCTCATTGAAGCGAGAACCGCCGCCGTCGTCTTTTTCTAAAAAGTATTGATGGATTAGTAAAATCCTCATTTGGTTTGAATTATTGTTTTGATATATCTTGTTGAGGTTTCAAAGTATATCACTTTTGAAACCGATTTTTTGCCATATAAACCAGAGAAAAACCCTGTTTTGTATTGTGGTGTTATTTCGTTGCCTTCATTATCAAAAGCCTTAATACTAAATATTTCTTCAAAATCATCTGAAATATTCCACCATTGCTTCATTGCATTATCTGTATCGTGATGTAGCGTATCTTCAATTTGCCATTGCGTTTTGTTTTTTTGTTTTACAACTTTTCTAGTGTGCTGCACATTGGGCGCAATGTGTTTGAAGGCATTTATTTTTCCGTCAAAGATATAACTGTTTTCTTTTTCTGAAAGACTAGCATTTACTTTCTCTGACCATTTTAGCCAAATAAACCTTGGACCTTTTTGCATTTGGTCAAAATCACCCAATGTTACTGTATTGTGCGAAGATGTTCCGTTGAAATATTTTGTGAGTTCGGGAGTAGTATTGTATTTGAATGTTCCTGCGTCTCGAAGTACATTTTCGCCCTTGTACCAAATATCTATATGCAAATTGTCGGCATGAGCTGGTCTGTCTTTGTAGCTCGCACATTTTATAAAAGTCAAACTGTCCTTATCTCTAATCGTATAAATTCCACCTATTGCAAATTCAGCGATAGCTTGCGTTGCTACATCTACTGTTTTTGTTTTTTGGGCATCTAGATTTTTACTTAGCCATGATACATCTTCTTGCACCTCTTGATGATTATACAAGTGTTCTCGATTGAAGAAATAAGCTAAAGCGTTCAACTGCGGTCGATAATCCCGATAGGTTTGGTTATTTAATTTAAAAAATAAAGCCCCATCATTCGTGCCATAATTAGGCAAATGCCCGTTTTCTGCTATCTGACATTGGTACAAATACTTCAATGATGCTTGCCCCCTTTCGTACACTTTTGCGCTGAAAGTCTCATCGTTAGCATCAGATAAGTAAAATGCCCATGTGAAAAGCTGTATCAAGACACGGTGATAGTTGTGCGAAAATTGCAAAAACGTGCCATCTTCGTAAACTTGATATAGAATTTCTTCTTCAAACCACGCCTTGCCTTTCGTTTTCCATTTTTGAGCATCTGGAAAAAACGGAAAAAGCAAACCACCGAGATAGAGCATCATGGTTTCGGTAATCGCATGATTGTTGCGAACGGCAATTCTCGAAAAGTTGATATTATTATAAACGTGATGCAATTGCCAATAGATGGTATTCATTACCTTTTGGAAAAATGCTTCCGTTAGGTTCTCTGAATTTTTATAATAATACAATGCGAATATCCAATTGAGTGTACGCAATGAAATTTCTTGGCTGCACTTATAATTGGGTCCTTGATTGATAGGATTCGCATTTATCCAATTTTCAATTTCATTAAAAACTAACTGCGAACAGTCTTTCTGAAAATGATAATCATATCGAATAATGGTGTAGATATAAGAAAATCGAGATTTTTCCCATACGAATTTTATATCACCTGCTTCATTTGAAAAATCATTAACCTCCGTCCAATGCTTTGAAATATCGTATTTGAAGTCCGTGTCTGGATTAGTTATCCAATCAAAATCACGCCCTAAAGAAAGATAGTCGGCATTAAAGAATTTGATTTTTCCGTTTTGGAATGCTTCAAATTCTTCTTGAAGTACAATGTTTGGATTTTTCTCAAATGTTAGCGTTTCTTTTGAAGAGAAAAAAAAGTTTTTTGCATTCTTTTTCCATTCTTCTAAAGATATAAAATCTTGAAAAGTAGGCTTCGTTGGAAATTTGCGTTTAAGCAAACCTAGCCTGTTACTCAATTCATAAGTCGCACGAAACTTAAAGTATCGTGCGCCCATGTTTTTATATATCTCTAAAAGAAGATTCAGTTTATTCAACATAAATTAGTTGATTTCGACCCAGCCGCCTGTTTTTAACGATTCGATAGCTGCAAAAGAAGCCTTCGTGGTATTGACTAAACTATCAAAAGGAATTAAAGCCTCGCCTCCTGATTTTACTCTATCTACTAATAATTGGAATTGTGCTTTATGTCCTTTGTCCAGTTTGGTTTTCATCGAAGAAAACCCTTTGTAGCCAAAGCCTTTGGTCTTTCTGAAGTTATCCATAATCAACACTTTTTGCTGTTCATAGACTTCTACTCGTTCTTTAGAATAGGCTTTGTGACCATTAGCAAAATAGTTAATGACTGCATTTGTTCCATTTTCGTATTTCAACAAAATAGAAGCATTATCCGTATTTTCTTCTGGGCTAGTTCCCATCGCATTCATACACACTGCCACGATTTTACTATCTGCCAAATAACTCACCAAATCTATATAATGACAAGCCTCGCCCACTATTCTGCCGCCACCAACTTCTAAGTCGTGTACCCAAACGTTTTGAGGAATAAAACCTGCATTCATTGTAGCAACGATGTTTTTAGGTACATCTTTGCCGCCAATAAGCGTTTTCATTTTTTGGATATGAGGCGAAAAACGACGATTGAAACCAACGGTTACAGTTCCATTATTGGCTTTGTAGGTTTCTATAATTTCGTCAAGTTCTTCTGAGTTTAACGCCAAAGGCTTTTCTACAAAAACGTTTTTATTCGCCTTTAAGGCTTCTATGGTCATGCTTGCATGAAGGTTGTGTCGAGTAGTAATTATCAAAGTATCTACTTCATCGTCTTTGATAATTTCTTTATAATCGGTGGTGCTATTCGCAATGCCGTGTTTTTTGGCTAAAGCTGTACCACTCACGCCACCAGAACTTGCAATATATTTAATGTCTGCATTCACGCCTTTGAAGGCTGGCAAAACAGTCATTTTGGCAAAATTACCTGCTCCTACGATTCCTATTACGCCTTTTTTATTTTTAAAACCTTTGGAATTGACCTCAACTATGGAGTTGGATTGACTATCGGCAGGATAAGCAAGTAGGGAAGCAATGGTGTTTTTATTGCCAATATCTCCATAGATTTGAAGGTAGTCTTTCAGTTCTAAGACTTCTGTAATCAATGGTTTCACATCCAATTTTCCAGAAGAGATAGCGTAAAGAATGGCATCAAAGTTTCGGTTTTCGGTCCATCTCACGAAAGGCAGGGGATAATCATTGCCATGATATTCGTAATTATCATCATATCTGCCCGGCCCGTAAGAACACGACACTTGAAAGGTTAGCTCTTTTTCATAAAAGTCTGCACGGCTAATATTCAAGCCAATTACGCCGACAAGTATAATCCTCCCTCGTTTGCGTGACATCTGCGCAGCTTGTGCAATAATATCATTGGATTTGGCAGATGCTGTAATGATAACGCCATCTGCTCCAATGCCTTTTGTTATGTTTTCTACAAACTGCACGGGGTCTGTCCCATGTCTTGGATTGACGGTGATGATGCCTTTTTCTTCGGCTATTTTCAGTTTGCTATCATCCAAATCAATACCAATTACTCGGCAGCCATTGGCTTGTAACAATTCTGCGGTCACTAAGCCAATTAGTCCCAAACCAACGACGACAATGGTTTCTCCAATAGTCGGATTTAGCAATCTAATCCCTTGCAAACCAATAGAACCTATCACCGTAAATGCGGCTTCTTCATCAGATACATTATCAGGAATATGAGCCACCAAATTTTTAGGAATACAAACAAATTCAGCGTGCTGACCATTAGAAGCTACTCTATCGCCTACTTGAAAATCCGTTACGCCTTTACCAACTGCTATCACTTGCCCTACATTGCAATAGCCTAGCGGCATCGGCTGTTCTAGCTTATTAAAAACGGTCTCTAGCGTTGGCATCAATCCTTCTGCTTGGATTTTATCCAATACCATTTTTACTTTATCAGGCTGTTGTCTAGCTTTTTGTATCAGGTTTGCCTTTCCAAATTCTACCAACATTCGTTCTGTACCGAGAGAAACGAGCGTTCTTGTCGTTTTAATTAATACATGGCCACGTTTCACTTTGGGTGCTGGCACTTCTTCTAATATGGTGTTACCCGTTTTCAGGTTTTGTATGATTTGTTTCATTCTTTTATTTACCTAGTTTTTCTACTAAAATGTTAGCAATTCTTTCAGAAGCTTTTCCATCCCATAATGGAGGAATAGAACCTTGCTTTGCATTTCCATTTAAAATATCTTCCATCTGCGTTTTGACCGTATCAGGGTTGAGGTCTTTCATCAGAAAATTAGTCCCCAACTCAACTGTAACAGGTCGCTCGGTTGTATCACGGAAAGTCATACAAGGGACTTGCAGATAGGTTGTTTCTTCTTGAATGCCTCCCGAGTCCGTAATAATAAGAGCTGCATTGTCCATTAACTTCAAGAATTGTAAATAACCTTGTGGGCCTAATAATTTCAAACCTTCGATAGCTTCCAACTCTTCGTACAATCCAAATTTTTTCATGTTATTGGAAGTGCGAGGGTGGATGGCAAAAACGACGTTTTTATGCTCTGCTGCATTTCGGATGATTTGAATAATGTCTTTCAACCCACTTTCATTATCTACATTGTGCGGGCGGTGCATCGTCATTAGGATGTACTCCTTTGGCTTCACGTTGATGTCTTTCAGGATGGTTTCTTTAGATGCTTTTTCTCTAAAGTAAATCAAAGAATCTATCATCACATGGCCTACGAAGAATACTTTTTCGTCTGGTACGCCTTCTTTGGCAAGGTGTATCATTCCGCTTTGTTCGGTCACGAAGAGCATATCAACGATGGCATCGGTTATGATTCTATTGATTTCTTCGGGCATAGTGCGGTCGCCGCTTCGCAAGCCTGCTTCGACGTGAACCGTTGGTATTCCCATCTTAACCGCTACGATGCTACAAGCTGGAGTAGCATTTACATCACCCACTACCAAAACGACATCAGGGCGTTCTTCTTTCAATATTTCTTCAAACTTGAGCATCACGTTTGCCTTCTGGTAGGTATGTGAGCCACCACCAATACCTAAATAAAAGTCAGGTTGTGGTAATTCCAATTGATTGAAGAATATATCAGACATTTTAGCATCATAATGCTGTCCTGTATGTAATATTTTAGATGATGTAATTTTTGGATGTGCTTGAAATGCTCGGTGAAGTGGAGCGATTTTCATGAAGTTTGGGCGTGCGCCTACTACGTTGAGTATTTTCATATTGTTGATTCTGTATTAGACTTTATTCTAAAAAAAGTTGTACGGTGCAAAATGCAACGTACTGGTTTTGAGTAGTTTTGCGTGTGACGCACACAAAACAGAATATTGTCTATTAAAAACTTCCTGTATTTAATAAGTAGTTTTAGATGAGTACTTCGACATTCCCCCTTTCTACTATTTATACATCAGAAACTAAGTGATTTACCAAGTCGAATAAGTTCGACGGTACTGCTTACTTTTTTTGTTTATAAAAAGGGTTATTCTTTCTCTTTTGCTCCTATATAGTTTCGTTGGTTAATTTCTTCGGAGCGAGGCCAATTATTCGGTATTGATTTGCTTTTAGAACCAAACCCTAACAACCTTTTGGATTTGCTGAATAGTTTTCTGTTAAAATCTTTTTCCTCTTTGGGATATTTTTTTACAAATCCTGGACTTACAAAACGGTTTATTTTCCAGTCTTTATTAGGATTTTTTCTGATATAGTCGAAGTTGCTATTTTCTAAACCTATATCGGCGGAATAGAATAAATTGTTTTGCATATCTATACCCTTAATTACTCTAAAGTAACTATGTCCAACTTCCTTATCTGAATAGAAAATATTATTATAAAAAGAATAATCTTCTACATCATAGAGGTTTTTTGTGCCGCCTCCAATGCCTTGCAAAGGAAGTACTGAGGCATAAAATATATTATTATAAAAATGGCAATTGCGAGATATTTCAATTACTTTTTCGCCATTTTTAGTAGCTGGCATATTCCAAATCTTAAAAATTCGGGCTTCCCTGCGAGTAAACTCTTTTTTATCAAAATCATAATACCACAAGTCGTGAGACTTGTCCGTAAGGATGAATATATTATCAAAAATATATACTGGGCCTTTTTTGACAGGACATAAGCTAATGCTTCTCCAGCAGTCTTTCAAGAAGTTATCGGAGCAAATAATATTTTCGCAATCTCCTTCTATTTCAATCGCATCATCACCAATATTGATAAGGGTATTATTTGTAACATCTGTACTATTGCCTGACACTACAATACCGTTAAAAGTATTTTCAATGTAGTTATTTTTAATTTTAATCCGCTCATTGGTCGCACTTGCATACGTAATGCCGTTGGTTTGAGCTGGCGACGGCAAGCCTCCTTCCAGCCCTTTGGCTTTAATTCTATTATAACTTCCAGCCTTTCTATCTTCCCATGTCCAAAGCGGATTGCAATGATTCTTGATATAGCAATTGTCTATTTCCACTCCTGTCCCTTTACTGAATATTTGAATAGCTGTTCGGAAGTTGAGTATTTTCAGGTTTTTAATCGATATATTGCCTCTATCCGATTCTTGTCCTTTTATTACAATGCCTTGTTCTCCTCCATTTTCTAACTTTATACTTTGCCCTTCTCCGCCATCAATCGTTATATTCTGGCTATTGACAATGCTGACAAATGCCATAGGCAAAGACAACTTGTAGCTACTATTTGGAATTTGTTTTTGAGTAGAAGCCAAATAGACTGCCGTTCTGCCCATTGCTATTCCTTCTCCTTTATCTGCATATATGGTTGCTTGCTCTAAAAGGTCTAGGCTAGGATATGTCCAAAAAATAGAACCATCTGGGCGGTGCAAAAAATGGTAGGCCAGCTCGTATTTATTGATTTTTTGATAAGTATCTAGCCATTCTTTTGGCAACGGATGTTGATAGATATATAGCGGATTGCCCGTAGATGCGGTGATTTGTTTTAGGAATGTCCAGTTTTTTCCAAAATTCTGATGATGCCCTTGCAAGGTTACTTCTCCATTGCCGTGTGCTTTTATATGGATATTATTTTTATTAAAAACTCTAACTCGCCCCAAGTACGTTCCTGCGAGTATCTCAATGATATCGCCTGATTGAGCAAGGTCTATCGCTTTTTGGATAGTAGCGAGTGGCCCGTTTGGGTTTTTATTTTCTACCATAGCTAATTGTCCTGTATTTTCATCAGAAGCAAAAGGGCTAGCAGAAACATAGTAGGTACGAGCTGTCATAATATTACATACTATTAAACAAATAGCTATTAAAAAATTCTTTTTTGAATTCAGGTGCATTTCTCTCTATTTATAAGATTTATGAGTACTAGGACATATTTATTTTGTAAATAACTGACTTCTCCAACGGGCTTTAACCCATTGCTTTTCAATCAATTAGTTCACAATGGGTTGAAACCCATTGGATATAATTCTGTCCGAGTACTTAGGTATGAATATCTAATATAAAAGGTATAAAATGCTCAAAGCGTAAATATTTTTTCAAATGATTTTACAGCTTTTTCAACTAGATTTTTATCCATTACCGATTGCTGTGCCATCTTTCCTATTTCTCTTCGTTTATTTGGATTTTCATAAAGAAACTCTACCGCTTTCTTTATCTCCTCATCAGAACCTACTTCTACTAACCAACCATTTTCACAATGGTCGATGACATCTATAATGCTGCCTACGGGTGTCGTAATGCAAGGTAGTCCGCTACTCATGGCTTCTATTAGCGCATTGGGATAACCCTCTCTGTATGAAGGCAATATGAAAACATCTGCTGCTTCTAAGAGTTTTAGTTTTGCATCGCCTTTTACCCAACCTTCTAGGATAACTTTTGAAGACAAACCATTTTCATTGATGATATTTTTCACCTCATCAAAAGCATCTCCATCTCCAGCTAAGTGAAAAACGGCTTGATTATCTAGTTTTTTTGCGGCTTCTATAATTTCATAAACGCCTTTATTTTGTGTAATCCAGCCGATAAACAATATATTTAATGGTTCAATTTCTTGCTTATATGTTCTGGGAATATTCAGATACTCCGTAGGGTCTATCCAATTATGAATTACTCTAAATTGTAGCGTAGCATTGGTATTGTATTGTTGATAAAAAGTTTTCCAACTTTCTCCTTGACAAATTAAAATATCGGTGCTTGCTAGAACTTTGGTAACGTATCTTTGGATTTTTTTGGACTGCACATCATTTTTTATCAGGCCCGAACGAGGAGCTAAAATTGTTTTTTTGCCAAATAGTTTGGCTATTCTTATCATCATTCCTTTTTCTATAAAGCTAAAACCACTTGATGCAAAAACTAAAACGTATTTTGGATTTGCGGTCAATAGTTTATAGATAAAAATGAACATTCTTTTGAGTGCGCCTGTGCTTCTTTCCAAAAGGCTTCTTTGCTTATTCGTAGAAGCCATGGTGTCTAGCTTTATCCAATCAATAGAATCCGACAAGCTACTATTCACTAAGGACTGACACGCAAACAATTGCCCGCCTACTGTCCCGTCTTTTCCTTGCTTTTTGAATGCCCCAACAAAAAGAACTTTTGTTTTTCCCATTTTTATATTAATAAAACGTGTTGTCTATTTTAACTTCATTTCACTCTAAATCGTTACATCAAATCGCTTGACCCAACCATACAATTGCACCAAACTCCATAGCCTGTGACTGGATTGGTAAACGCTACTTTTAGCATTGTTCGTCTGGTTATGCAAACCTTCATGAAGTATTTGCTCCACGTATTTTTTATCAATAATAGCATCTAGAGGCGAATTGCCTTCTGTAATCAATTCTTTGATAAGTTTCTTAAAGTCGGCATTGAAGTATTTATGTAAAGGAATACTAAAGCCACTTTTAGGATGGTTAAAAACACTCTCTGGCAAGTAATCCTTCATGAGTTCTCTAAGGATGTATTTTCCCTTTCCGTTTTTAATCAAAAACTCATCGGGGATATGTTGCGAAGCCGTGAATAAATCAACATCCAAAAACGGCGCTCGCACCTCTAGTGAGTTTGCCATACTCATTCTATCTACTTTGATGAGCATATCCAATGGCAGATTGTGAATCAATCTGTAATACATGGCTTTTCTTAAATCCGTCCAGTTTTTGGCTTCTTTCGGAAAAACCGACAACAAACTGTAATCGTGTTTAGCATTAATATTTACATATTTTGCAATATCTTTTGCCGGATATAAATTGTGCAATGCCATCCCAAAACCATCTACCGGATACTCTGCCACGGTCAATGCTCGTTTGGCTTGCCTGATTAGACCTACTTCATTTACCTTTGGAACATGAGACAATAATTCCGCACCACCCAACATCGCTTTACGCAATACTGAAGGATATTTTTTCTTTAAAGATAGGACTCGCATCCACCATTGAAACATCGTATAGCCGCCAAACAACTCGTCGCCTCCGTCGCCAGATAAAGCTACTGTTACGTGTTTTCTAATTTCTTTGGTAATAAAAAAAGATGGAATTGCAGAAGAGTCTGGAAAAGGGAAACCAACACGGTCAATAATTTCCCAGAAAATATCTTCCGAAAAATCGGAATTGGGAACTGTAATTTCGTGGTGGTCTGTTCCTAAATGCTTTGACACTTCTTTTGCAATAGGACTTTCATCATATTTACTTTCCTGAAACCTAACCGTAAATGTCTTAATAGGCTTATCGCTTATCCTTTGCATATTTGCCACTACGGTACTAGAATCTATACCGCCCGACAGGAATGCGCCCAAAGGAACATCACTAATCATTTGGCGTTTTACGGCTTTTTCTAGTATTGGCTTTAGATAATCTTTGCAGTCTTCTTCCGTTTTCAGGTCTTGATTAGGCGTATAATCTACCTTAAAGTAAGGTTGAGTTTTGACTTCGTTGTTTTTGAAAATTAAAGAATGCCCAGGCTTTAATGTATAAATGTCTTTGAGGAGTGTAAATGGTTCAGGCACATAAGAAGTCGTCAAGTAGTACGGAAGGGCATTTTGATTGAGTTGTCGAGGAATAGATTTGTCTTCAAGGAGTGATTTAATTTCGGAAGAAAACGAAAAAGCATCCCCTTTGTGATAATAAAATAAAGGTTTTTCGCCAAATCTATCTCTTGCGATAAACCATTCTTTATTCCTCAAATCATAAATACAAAAAGCGAACATTCCTTTTAGGAACTTCGGCGTATTGTATTTTTCCTCTTCATAAAGGTGTACAATTACTTCGGTATCGCTGTTCGTTCTGAACTGATGTCCATTTTTTATTAGTCGTTCTTTGAGTTCTTGAAAATTGTATATTTCGCCATTGAAAACGATGCAGAGCGATTTATCTTCATTATAAATAGGCTGTTTGCCCGAATGCAAATCAATAATAGATAACCGACGCATAGCAAGCGTACAATGCTCATCATTAAAAAAACCATCTTCATCGGGCCCACGATGAATCATCGTTTGATTCATGTTCTCTACCGTTGATAGCCTTCTTTCTTTTGATGTTTTACTATTTATAATACCATTAATTCCGCACATATTGATATTTACTCATTTTAAGGATTAAAAATTAAACCTACTTTTAATCGCAGCTTTTTATTTAATTCCTATTCCTAAAAGACTCTCATGTTCTTTAATTTCTTCTTCTGAAAACCTCTCCTTTAAAACTTTAGCTGGCACACCTCCTACAATTGTATAAGGAGGTACATCTTTAATAACTAATGCACCTGCTGCTATTATACTTCCTTTTCCTACCCTTACGCCTTTGAGAATAATTGCTCCTGTACCTATCCAAACATCATCTTCGATATAAACAGGTTGGTCATCTTCTGGGCGTTTTTCTTTAATATCATACATATATTTACCAATAATGGAAGCATTGTGGTCGCCTCCCATTATCGTCACATTCGGTCCAAACATGATTTTGTTCCCCATCACGATTTTGCTTTCACTAGCAGATAGCGTTGCGCCAGGTCCGATATATACATCGTCGCCCACTTCGATGGTATGATAGCTATACACACCGTCAGGGTCAAATACGAAATTCCGCCCGTGGCTTTTAAAAGCAGAACGCAGCAATGTCATTTTGATACGACGTATAATTTTACGGTACAAGATGAATAGTTTTGAAAGAAAAGACATAACTCTACTTATTCGTTATTTGATTAAAAATGTGGAGGTAACTATCCGTGACCTTAGTTTGTATAAACTCTTGCGCTGCAAATTTTCGGGCAGCTTTTCTCATTGCGGCTAATTCTTCTTGGTCAAGTGTGTATAGACTTTCTATTTTATTTGCCAGTTCTTCGGGCTGTTGTGGATGAAATGTAAATCCTCTCTCACCATCTTCAACCAACTTAGGGTGGTCTAAAATATTAGAAATAATAACGGGCAAACCACTTGAAAGTGCTTCACAAGCTACATTAGGTAAACCCTCTGTTAAGGATGCTAAAATCAACGCATCGTATTGGTGCATAAGCGTGTGAATGTCAGAAGTAGGTTCGTGCCAGTTCCAATGATTTTGAAGTTCGGCTGCCTCTATTTCTCCAACCATCTGCTCATAATAGGCTTTTCGTTCTGGAATAGTCAATACGATTTGACCTACCCATGTTAAAGAAAAATTGAGTTTATTTTTTTCTTTTAAGTGTTTCATCGCCCGAATCACGCACAATCCGTTCTTATGATGACTTACACTTCCTATGACTAAAATTTTATTAACAAAAGGTTTTTCGGCATCACGAGGCGTGAACCGTTCCAAATCTACCGAATTATAAATAGCGGTTACTTTGTTTTTTAGGCGAGGTAAAGTAGTTTGCCAAAAGATGCGTTCATGGTGCGAATTGCTCACACACCAATCTGCTAAGGTATGAATCATTTTTTTTCTAAAAAGCTGCAACTTGCCCGCTCCTTCGGTACGAGTTCGCTCACCTATTACAACTTTAGCTTTTGCTCCAGATAGTTTTTTGGCTAAAACGGTGTAAAAACTTGGCGTTTCTAAATACGATAACACTACATCGTATTTTCCTTTCTTCATCACGGCCGACAATGCTTTGAGAACACTCCAGCCTATTTTGTCTTTTTTTGGAAAATAGAAGTGCTGAATATTATTTTCCGTGATTCTATTTTTAAAAAAATCTTGCGGAAAATAAGTGAATATATGCACTTCGTGTCCTTTCTTTTTCAAGTCGGCAGCCAATAGCGTCATTTGATTTTGCGCACCGCCCGAACCCAAATTATCTATCACCAAAAGTATTTTCTTATTGCCACTTTTCATACCACGCATTAAACATGATTACAAACCAAAGCCATGAATAATGGCTAGTTTGTTCATTTTTTAAAAATCCTTCTCTCATTTTATTGATAAGAGCTACATCAAAAATGCCTTGCTCTTTTACTAATTTTTCGCCCAAATAGGTATGAACGTAATCTGCCATATCTGTTTTTAACCATTGCATAATAGGTACTCCAAAACCTTGTTTTGGGCGTTCCATCATTTCTCGTGGCAGGTATTTGAAGGTTAGTTCTTTTTCTAAATACTTTAGGCTACCATTTTTGATTTTCATCGAAGAAGGCAACCTTGCTACTAACTCTATAATCCGTTGGTCCAAAAATGGTTCTCGACCTTCAAGGCTCACAGACATACCCGCCCTATCTACTTTTGCCAAAATATCATCTACAAGGTAGGTTTTGTATTCCGTTTGTAGCATCGTATTGAGCGCATCTTGATGGTATGTTTTCTTATTATCAAAGGCGGATGATACGCCCGTATGGTAATTTTTGAGTAGTTGTTTTAGTTCGGATGGTGTTAGATTTTGGAGATAAATTTTCATAAACTCCGATGGAGATGGATTTTTCAATCTCAATAGTTGAGTTATTTTATCCTTATTCCTAGCTCCAACGTCTCCAAAGTTATTTTTATTCAAAACATTTAAAGCTGCCCCTCCTGCGTTACTCAAAAAGTCAGGTAGCTTTTTCCTTGTATTATAATATTTAAGGAATGACGCATTTCGGCTATATCCTGCAAAAATTTCATCTCCTGCATCTGCTGATAGTGCTACTTTCACATCTTTAACGGCTAGCTTGCTCACCAAAATAGTTGGGATAGCCGAACTGTCTCCAAAAGGCTCATCAAAGAAATGCGGCAACGTTGGTATGATTTCCAACGCTTCTTTTTGTGTGCAAAAATACTCCGTATGGTTCGTTCCCAGATGTTCTGCTACTTCTTTAGCGTAAGTAGCTTCATTGTATTTTTGGTCTTCAAAACCAATTGTGAACGTATTTATTTTTTGAGTAGCGTTCTTTTGCAACATCGCTGTTACTAACGAACTATCGTAGCCTCCGCTCAAAAACACCCCCACAGGCACATCTGCCACCATTCTATAATTGAACGCTGAAACTAGCGTCTTTTCAATTTCTTTTAAAGCCTCTTCTTCTGAAATATCCAGCGGAGCTTCTGCATAACAATCTTCGACATCCCAATATTTATGTTTTGAAATATCTTGATTATTGAGATTGACTTTTAGGAAGTGCCCAGGCTCTAGTTTTCTACAATGGGTATAAATACAGTGTGGATTTGGAATATAACCATACTCCATAAATGATGTAATCGTGTTCGGATTGATGGTTTTATCGAACTGTGGAATGGCATGAAAAGATTTCAACTCTGACGAAAACAGTAACATTCCATCTTTCTGATAATAAAATAATGGTTTTACGCCTGCCCTGTCTCTGAACAAATACACCGTCTTCGTATTGGAATCGTACAAAGCGAATGCAAACATTCCTATAAACCGTTGAACGGCATCTGGGCCCCATTGTATAAAAGCAGATATAATGACTTCGGTATCCGACGAAGAGGTGAAAGAATGTCCGAGTTGTTGGAGTTCTTTCCTGACTTCTTCAAAGTTGTAAATTTCGCCATTATAAGTTATCGTCCAGTTGCTTTTTGTTTTCGGTTGCTTTCCACCCTCGCTCAAATCAATGATTGAAAGCCTTCGATGCCCTAAACCAATGGTGTATTTATCTGTTTGCCAGCATTCATAACCACTTGCATCTGGCCCTCTATGAATTAAAGCATCGGTCATACGTACCAAATCTGCACGACCTAGCTTCGTCCGAAAATCAATAAAACCACTAATTCCACACATATTTTTTGATTCTAATGAGACCTAAAAGAATACCTAAAAGCGCATTAAAGCCTCTGTCTTTAAATGCACCATGGGTAGGAAACAAAACAAGTAATAAAATAACTACTAAAAGTAATATTCCTAATATGGCAATATCTTTTTGAGGTAAATAATAAGTATTGATAAACATGGCTATGATGAAAATTAATAATAATAAGAAAGGGAAAAAACCCGACTCTCCTAATATCACAAAATAGGCATTATGAACGCCCAAGCCCGTTTCTTTGAATTTATGAAAAGAACCTAAGCCGTTTCCTATCACAGGATTCCTTTCAATGAGGATAAGTCCCAATTCAAAAACTTCTCCTCTTTCAGATTCTGTAACAGCTTCGGTGTGTCCTGATACGATATCAATCGTTTGTAACAATCTGCGCTGCTGTGCCCATGTTAAGTCTCCAAATACATTATTAATAAAATAATAAGGTAAGTAAATACTTAATCCAATCACAATTGTAAAAAATAAGGTATAATTGGTCTTGCCACGAGGGGATAGTTTTTTCAATTGTGACATTGACAATATCAAAAATAAAAAGATAAGAAATACGGCTATAATCAAAGCTGACCTCGAAAAAGTCAGAAATACCGCATATAAAGAAAGCCCAACACCGATAAAGTAAAACCAAACATATTTTTTCCGAAGGATACCTGCCAACATAAACGAAAGGCAAAAACAGGCATGAGCGCCAGCTTCATTCGGGTTACTAAAAAAACCTCCAGCTCTCGAACCACTTGTGACTACTCCCATTTGGTGCTTAAAAGATTTTGTCAGACCAATGGTATCTGCGGTTATTGTAGCAATAGTTGCTATCAATACAAATATGGCAATAATATCAAAGAGTTGGTATAATGAAAATTTTTCTAAGGTATAATGGATAGTAAGCAAATAAAAAAAGTAAATGATTAATATCGTAGCGATATAACCCCTAAGTAGCTCTATCCAACTGGTTTCATAATGCAAATAAATATTACCTACGACTAATCCTGATATTATAGAAATAACCAAATAGGAGATGAAAAAAGTTAAAAAAAGTAGTAATAAATTGCTTTTTAAAAATGGTTTGGGTGTTTTTTTCGCCAATAAAACAATACCCAAAATGGAGGTAAACAATATCAATGGAGATAAAGGAGCATTGATTTTAAACATTGCATACAATACTCCGTTGATATTACAAAATATAATAAATGCTAGAAATAAAAAACAATATTTGATAATAGCGTTATAGCTTAATTTCATACTTTATTTCTATCTTTTATTTGTAAAGGACTCCCTTATGCTGCACCTAAAATATCTGATTTAATAACACCTGCTACTCTTTCCAAATCAAAAATTCTGGACGTTTTTATCGCATTCTTAATTAACTCGTTTGAGAATGCGGTATCTGTTGTTATTTTATCAATTGCCTCTTGAAGTACTTTAGTATCTTTAGTATCTACATTGAGAGCGCATTTATTCTCGTTTAGGAAATTCGTTAAAAATACATCTTTCGGAGAATGCGCTAGTATCGGTTTATTGCTATACAAACAAGGGATAGTACGAGTTGGGAATATGGTTTTATATTCTACATCCGTCCTAATTCCGTCAAATCCGTGTGGCAATAGCATGACATCATACTGTTCAAATGCTTTCACCAAATCTTCTAATGCTATAAATCCATGATGATGCACATTTTCGCCGCCTATTCCATATTTCTCAAAGTGAGACATCGGATTGCCCGTGTACATGTGCAATTCATAATTAGGGTTTTCTAATATCAATTTCATCAAGCGCACCGTTGCATCTCTACAAGATTCATTCAGGCTACCTGTAAATAAAAATTTAACCCGTTTTTTGGGTGCTTCGTAAGGTTGAAATGTGACGTTAGGAATAGGAAACCCATGTACTAACGTTTTAAACTCCGTGTTAGGATATTGTTTTTGATAATATTTCAACATCCCGTCGCTCATGACGTAAGTTATCTTCGCATAGTCAAATATTTCAGGTTGAAATCTTTTTGCAAAGCTTTTACGCAGCCCTTCATAATTGTCCAAATAGGTATTGTGAAACCACGTATAAAGCGGTAATCCTAGTTTTTTACTGACTTGATAGCCCACATTCAAGTAAAAGTCATCGGGGAATATCGTGAGTATTTTTGTACAGCCTTCGTCTTTGGCTATTTTTGTAACTTGACTAATGACTTTATTGGCATTTGCCCACCTAAACCATGTTTGCCCTCGTCCCCTAATACTAATATTGGGATTAACGTAATGAATATCAGGATAACTACTATCCCAAGTTCTGGTATTTTTGCCTGGTACAGCTTCTCCTACCATTACCATTTCATCCTTCGAGAATTGAGAGGCAATATTATTAACAATTACGGAAGAGCCTGAAGTAGCTGGAAAAAGCGTCCAACTAATCAATAAGATTTTTTCTTTCGGCATGGTTTAATGATTGAATTAGAAAAAGGAAGTGTTTTTTAGTAAAATAGTAGTTAGCAATTAGTTTTCAAAACCATCGGGTAGAGTACTTTTTTTCGCTAATTGCTAACTGCTGCTTATTATTATTTCGCTCTAGTCATCCAACTTTCTACGATTTCTTCAAATACGGTTTGCAATGACTTGGTAATATCCCAATTTGGATAGTGCGCTTTCATTTTTGATAAATCTGAAATATAGCACATATGGTCGCCTATTCTGTTTTGGTCAGAGTAAGTGAAGTTCATTTTGTTGCCAGTGATAGAAGATACAATATCAAATGCCTCTAAGATAGACACAGAATTGTCTCTACCACCACCAATATTGTAAACTTCGCCCATACGAGGCGCATTGATAAATTCTTCTATAAAGCGTGCTACATCAAAAGAGTGAATATTGTCTCTTACTTGTTTGCCTTTATAACCGAATATTGTATAATGACCGCCCGTGATATTTACTTTTACTAAGTAGCTCAAAAAGCCGTGCAACTCAACGCCAGAGTGATTAGGGCCAGTCAAACAACCTCCTCTCAATGCGCAAGTTGGCATATTGAAATAACGACCATACTCCTGTACCATCACATCAGCTCCTACTTTAGATGCGCCAAAGAGTGAGTGCTTAGATTGGTCAATAGAGAATGTTTCTTTGATACCATTATAATACACTTCGTCAGCATAATCGTAACGAGTTTCTTTTTCTACTAAGTTCAAGTAGTTGGGTGCATCTCCATATACTTTGTTGGTGGACATGTGCGCAAAAGGCGATTCTTTGCAGTACTGACGTGCTGCCTCCAAAAGGTTGAGCGTACCTACTGCATTCACATCAAAATCGTCGAATGGACGACTTGCCGCTAAGTCGTGACTTGGTTGAGCCGCTGTATGTACGATAGCATCGGGGCGCAATTCTTTCATCATTTCCAGCACACCTTGCCTGTTTCTGATGTCCAACTCGATGTGGTTGAAGTGCTGACATTTTTCTTGTAATTGAGATTGATTCCAACGAGTATCGCCTTTTGGTCCAAAAAAATCAGCTCTCATATTGTTGTCAATTCCGTAAACTTCCCAGCCTAATCTATCAAAATGACGAACAACCTCCGAACCAATTAGACCTGATGAACCAGTAACAAGTATTTTTTTCATTCTTTTTATTTTTATAAAATAATATATTTAGTTGATTTATAACAGCTAAAAAATACTTTGACAAATTGTAAGGTGTTTTTTCAGTTGTTATTTAAAATAAGATGATTAGCCTATTTCAAATGCTATTACAAGCTAATCGTCTGTGGTATAAAAATTTATCTTCTTCTAAATCGCCTTAAAAAAGGAATATCCAATAGTTGTTTTATCAATGAATAAGTATGCGGAAATGCTTTTAACGTTCCTACTAATATAAGGCTACACAATACTAACTCTAGGAGCATCAGCCACCAAAAATTGGAAATAAGATACACGCCTGCTAAGGCAACAATAAGCAAGCCTAAGAAAAGAGTTAAATTAAGTTTATCCGACTGCGTATAGGTAACGCCATTTCGATAAAAAAACAGGAAAAACAAAATAATTGCGCCAAACATCGAACCTAAAAACTGACTAGCGGCCATATAGTAGTGCGGCAAATCCGTAAAATAGTATATCAGTAAGACGATGCCTATCCCCAAAACCAATTGAATAATATGCCCACTGTGTATTTCCCAAAATCGTCGTTCGGTCTTGTAGGCTACTCCAGGATAAAACCTCAGTCGCATAAAAAACACGCCGAATAGCAAAAATGGAACAATTTGAATCAGCGAGGCATAATTGGGCAATAGGTAGGCTATTATATATAATCCGGGTATAAATCCAACAAAAAATATAGTAAACAAGACAATATCTAATGCGATATAGTCCATCAAATATTTATAACCTTCGTCTTTGTTTTCGCTAATTTGAGTAACGGCTTTTCGCTGAAATACATTAGAAAACGAAGTCATCAATTGTGACAGAATGGCTGCTAAAGTCATTCCTACTGCGTACTGTCCGCCAAAATCTTCTGATATTCCTGCTAGTATCACAAAAAGCGTTACTTCAAAAGATTTTGCTAAGTCGGATAAGAATCCGTTCAACCAAAAGTGTATGCCGTTGCCAATTGCGTTTTTGGCAAAGTCTCTAGTAATTTTAGTCACTTTGGGGAAAATCTCTTTTCGCCCAACGTATAGCGTAATCAAAAAGGCAATCACTGTACCTCCAATATATCCCATCAGTTCAAACAAAAACCATCCTGCTAACGGGAAGATAAAATTGGAAACGGCTGTAATAATGTCTAATATCGCAATTTTATCGAAGTCGCCTTTGGCTTGAAAAAAGCTCTTGACATAGGTAGTAGGTGCAATACTCAAACCCCAAATCAATAAAAAAGGAATATACGCTGGCGAAACGTAAAAAACCGCCATCGCAATGCCTGCTATGCCTCCTGTGACCGCAGCAAATAACGTAAATTGCCAACAAAGCGTTACGTAGCGTTGTTGCTCGTCGAGGTCTCCTTTGGCTTCGGCTGCCGGATAGTAAAATCCTAAAATAGCATTTGTGCCGAGTAGCAAACGAGGCAAATAACCAAACCACGTACTGATAACTTTTAGTAAAAATATCGTGGACTGTGGTAATATGGGTATGATAATAAGCGAACGCAAAAACCGCATCGGCAATATAATTACCTGACGGAGGAGCATTAAGCGTGCATCCCTTGCATCTTTTTGGTTAATTCTGCTCAAAGAGTTGTTGTGTTTTTGAATGGACTATTGTACAATCAGTTGTTCAGGAAAAGTTGAGGTAATTAGGAAGTCAAAATCCTTATCCTTTTAGCTTTTCAAAAATCTCTTTACACTTTAATAATGCAACATCTTGACTTACTTCTTCATTAAAAGTATTAATCGCATTTTGTCCCATTTCGTATCTTTTCTGCGGCTGATTAGCTAATGCTATCAATTCATTGGCTAATATTTTAGGGTCTGCCGATGTAGCTGCATTGTAGCCATTTTTGATTTCGGGCATTCCTTCTGCATTTGCCGCATGGGCTACTACGCACATTCCGTAGCTAAACGCTTCTGCTATTCGAGTTCTGAATCCGTGGCTGATTGGAATATTTACAAGCATAATATCTGCTATTTTATACTCATCTTCTACCGATTCTGCAAAGCCAATAAAATCTATATTATCTTCTTTGAGCAATCTTTCTTTGAGCGATGGAAGCATTTTGCCATGCCCCACTATTCTGAATCGCATTGGTTTTTTTAGCTTTTCTTGTTGCTTCTTCAACTCGGGCAAAAGGTGGTCTAAGAAATATTCAAAGCCTAATCTGCTGGCTATTCCTTTGAGAGAGCCTAAGATTAGCACGTTAATATGCTTATCGTTTTTGTCCTCTAAGCTCAAAAAGTTTTCCTCTTTGGGAGTCAATGGATGGGGAATGTAATAAACATTTTTAAGCCCAATATCCCTCAACTCGTCAGCGTGCTGAAAGGCGTGTTCGATAATTGCGTCCATTTCTTTCAAAAAAGAAACGGTGTAATCAAACATATTTCTTTCTCTTCTGAGCATCAAGGTACTCTTCAACTTATGGTAGCCTTGATAGTGTTTGAGGCCATTGAGCCTTTGTTCATATCTATGATTGAGCAAATCAACGACGGAAGCTATTTTTTTAACTCCTTTCAAGTTGTGCATCAAACCCAATGCTTCCCAAGAATAACCCACTACTACATCTATATTGGCTTCTTTTATAAAGGCATTCAACTCTTTCTTTTCTTCTTGCGCTACATAGTAATGGTCTGAAGGTTTGGGGAATACAATTTCTCGAACAGTTGTTAATTTCCCATGACTTGTTTTGATTTTATAAAAATCATCCAATAACCGAACTTCAAAACCTTGATTGGTCAAAAAGTCGCAACTCTTTTTTAAATGCTCTTCATCTTTTCGATAAGAAACTGGAATAACATAGACTTGATTTCCTAGTTCTTTAAAGATATTCAACAATCCGTACATCAGCACCGAAGAGCCATCCCCCGTTTTATGAGGCATTACAGAGGAGCATAAAAAGGCAATATTCATGTATTAAATTTTAACTAAAAAAACTTGTAAAAATAAATGATGCGTTTTCTTTTTTACCAATCAAAACGTTCTCCGATAAGGTCATAGAGTGCTTCATTATGCTCTTTATACCTTTCCGTAATTTGGTCTTTCATGGTGTTAATCTTCTTCTGAGAAGGCGCAGCGTTGTGTTTTTCATAAACAGCCGAGACGTGTTCTAAGCCCAAAAACTTGTGCGTTTTTTGCATCGTAGCTTCTGGCGAATCGAATAATCGCTCGCTTTGCAAAACCAATATTTGATTTTTGGGAAAGATGTCATACCATCTTTTAAGCTGCTCTGCGTAAATACCTTTTGTAAAATAACTAAAGATAAGCGCGTCGAAATTTCTATAATTTGGGTTATTCCCCGTTGCTTCGTTGGCCGCCTTCAAGCGTCCTTCTTCGGCAGCGAGTGCCGCTTCCATTTCCAAATCTTCCCACCCGTTTCTCACATTGTGTTTGTAATGAGAAAATAACCTATCTACGGGATTTCTCAATACGGCAATGAGTTTTACATCGGGCAAATCTTTTTTGATGCGATGAGGCGTTTGCGGATGATGAATGTAGTGAGGGCTTGCCTCTCCTGTGATTTTATTTTTTTTCTTGATTTCAAAATTCGACTGGTACCATCTCGCTCCTTTTTCGTAGAATTTATCAAAATAAAATAACTCTTTGGTTTGCGCACGTTCTACTTTAGGGTGCTCGCATAAATATTCATACAAAGAGGTTGAGCCACATTTCAAACCTCCAATAATAATAAAGCTAGGTAAGAATCTAAGGTCAGCAGTAGCCATCCGATAAGACGTTTTGAGGCTATTCCCTGCATAATCCACCACTTTATTGAATTGATTTTCAGATTTACTCATATTTCTTTCAATTTTAATAAATCTTCAATTAGCAATACTGATTTAGCATGGTCTCTAAAATCTGAACCCGGAATAGGCACAGGCGAAGCATCTCGGATACAGTTTACAAAACAAGTTGCTTGTTCCAAAAGTCCCTCTTTCACCTGGTCTTTTTTTCCTTTGGGTTTTGCATTCAAGTTCTTCTTCACCCCGTTGAATGCTTTCAGAACTGCTTGTTCCAATGGATTCAGAATGATTTCAAAACCATCACAATGCACATAAATTCCCCATTGTCGTCCAGTAGAAGAGTAGCCTTGATAGGCGCAGTTCATTTCTTCAAACTGAATATTGGCAACGATATTGAGTTCGCCGCTTACTGTTTGCTGATGTCCTGTAACGCCTTTCACGTCTCCGCCCAAAAATCGTACAATATCTATCAAGTGAATGGTCTGAAACAATACCCAATTTTCATATACAAAAGGGTCGTGTTTGCCACTGACAAGGTATGGGCTAACGGGGTCGAAGCCAAAACAAGTCATGCCGAGAATTTTTCCGCTCAGCCTACTTGCGCCATAAGCCTGTTGTACGCTCGGAAAAAAACGACGATTGACCGCAGCCATATTTATCAAACCTTTCGATTCTGCCAGTTCGGCAAGTTCGATAATTGTTTGCGAGTCAAATGCTACGGGTTTTTCCGACAATACGTGCAACCCATATTCTAATACTTCTCTAGTAGTAATGGGATTTTGCAAATGAGAAACAGCTACCAAACAAGCGTTTGCGCCCGTTTTGTCGGCTATCTCTTTCCAATCTTTGCCAAAATGTTTGATACCAAAATGGTCAGCTAATTTTTCAGCACTCGTTCCGCTTCTACTCACTACGCCTACCACTTCGGCAGCCGGTACTTTCATAAATGCTCTAGTGTGTTCCCAGCCCATTTTTCCAGCACCTATTATGATAATTTTTACTTTGGATGCATCCATAAATTAAAAATGTAAATTCATTTTAGAATTAACCAAATAGTAGGCAACAATCAGCAGGCCGTTAGCAATTAGCCAATGCCTTGAAAATTATATCATTATAAACTTCTTTTATAGAAACAAATAACTTAGCCTACTTCAATTGAATATGTATTGCATGAATACAGTTATGCAAAGTCAAACCTATTTTTTACCACTTTGTCTTCCAACGGTAAGTCAATAGAACTTTTTGCTGCATTAGAAATATGACAAGCAATCACTGCTTCCAAAGCCTTCATTCCATCAGTCAAGTCGCAAGTCGGCTTTTTTCCTTTCACTAATTCCACAATCCCTTTGCCGTTTGCTATACCTAGTGCGCCCGAAAATAGAAACTCCGATTCAAATATTTTACCTGACTGACTCAATATTCTAAGTACGCCATGTTTTTCATCTACTTCGATGCGACCGTTTTCGCCCATAATGACGAAAAACAACTGCCTCGTAGGAATATCCGCTGACAAATCCATAGTAAAACGAATACCATTTTCAAATACTCCTGAGCATCTTCCGCAAGGATCAACAAACTCGTTTCCTCTGAAAGTCGGGTCTAATTCTTCGTCAAACTCTGCTCGTATTTTGGCAAGTCCCGTTCTGAACAAAAAGAACGAAGTATCGAAAAGGTGAGAACCAATCATCGCCATACCTGAACGGCCTATCATAAAGTTGATGGCTTTGGGTTTGCCAATAATTCCACTTTCGATTAACTTTCTTAGCCCGTGATAAGAACTCAAATGTCTTCTAGTATGATTAACGGCTACATTTGCCTTTTTTTCCTTTGCCAATTCAATTAAATCCATGGCATCTTGAATGGAAGTCGTCACGGGTTTTTCTATCATGACCGCCTTTACGCCAGCTTCCAATGCTTTTTTAGCAATATCATAATGGGATTTTGCGGTAGTCGCAATTACGATAGCATCCCAAGAGGAAGCCTTTGCCCAAAATTCATCTAAATTATTAAAGAATGTAGCATTGGGGAAAGCTGCTATTTTTTGTCCCATATCCGCTCTCAAGTCCAGCACATCTACTACTTCTAACTTATTCGTTTGTTTGATAGCGTGCGCAATCGTGTTGCCTTGTCGCCCAAAGCCCACTAATGCTACCTTCATCGTTTTGGACAGTTGCAACGAATCCGAAACCAATTTGGAGCGTTCAACCATCATATATTCTTTAGCTATTGTGGGGAACAAGCCAAGTTTTGCCAAAATTGCTTTAATAAGCTGTTTCATATAATTTATTAAAATTTTATTATCCTTGTTTTTCTATCAAAAAATTAAACCTAATATTAGACTTTATTCTGAAAAAAAATGGTGTAATGCAAAATGTAACTAACTGATTTTTAGTAGTTTTATATGTGGCGCACACCAAACACAGCAATTCTCACTTTGACAAAAAAATGATTATTACATCAATTGCCACGAGCTAAAGCACGTGGCAATTGATTCTTTATTAAAAAATCTAAAGTGAGAATTACTGACCAAACAGAACATCGTCTATTTTATGCCGTTACAATATTGCTAAGCACTTCCACTACTCGCTCCGTAGCCTTTCCGTCATTTATGCCACACTCTTGATATAAGGTTTCTTCACGTGCTTTTAAATTCGCATCGGGATGGTCGATATAGTTTTGAATAGCTGCTTTGAACTCTTCGGAAGATTTGGTAATCGTCACACCGCCTAAGTCTGTAAACTTTTTTAAGTGTGTAAAATCGAGCAATCTGCGTGCGGATTTCCAATAAGGCAAATCGGCACCTGCATCGAAAGAAGTCAATATTACAGGTTTGCCTGTCATCAGCGTATCAATGGAAACGGTAGAGCCAGAATTAATAGAAACGGTGCTACCTGCCAACAGGTTAGACAAGCGGTACATATCTCGTTCCTTCATGCCCCATTGCAATTTACTATTCGTCAATTGTGGGTAATCTACTTTTACTCTATCGCTAATAATATTATCTAACCTTCCAAGCCACGTTTTGTCTGCCATACTTCCCACCACGTTCTGCGGATGCGGTCGCACAATCAATTGAATCGCTTCTCCAAACTCGTTTTTCTCAATAGCTGCGGCTAGTTCTTCAACGATGTCTATCTCTTTGGGTGCAAATCGTGGCGAACTCATGGCAAAGAAAAGGTAAGGCTGGCTGGCTTGTAAGCCCAATTCTTGAATATATTCTTCGAATTGTGGTTGTGTTTTTGACTGGTAATGTAAGTCAAAATGAGGCACACCGCATTCAAAAACATCTTCGCTAGAAATGCCGTAATAGCTCTCAAATTCCGATTTCATAATCGAGCTTTACGCTATATATTTATCTGCCAACGATGGGAAATGCCCTTTGCAAGAGATATTATCCCAACTCAATAAATGGATGGCCGTTTTTATATTCAATGCTTTTGCATTATGTAATAGCAAGCCTTCCAAAAAATTGACAGGATAAGTGGAAACGATAAGGTTTGGATTCAGGCCTTTCAAAAAATCTTGAGCGGGCTGCGATATGAGGATTTTTTGCTCCTGTTTTTTCAAGATTTTTTTTATAAAAGGAAAAATCTTGACTAAATAAAAACACATTATATATACATAAGGACGAATGTAGTGCCATGGATTGCGTCCTTTCTTGCCCTTCAAATCCACCAAATGCTTTTCCCAAAGTGCAGGATTCGACTTTATATCTTCAAATATATATTTTCTAAATCTCAAATATTCGTCGCTCCACCAAGCACTTTTTTGCTGATAAGATACCAACTGAATATCGTGCGTATCGCAAGCATTCTTTAGGTTTACATCTTCCGTATCTGGAGATATTACACCTACTTTGTATCCTTTTTCTGCTAGTTTGGCCAACAATCCCGTTTGCAATACCATTCTAGCTGCAAATCCATGCGAGACAATGTATAAAATATCAATCATTCGCTTTCTCTCCTATTAATAAAAAACACAATTCAAATGCAGATGAAGTCTTAAAACTTACAAGCCGGGCAATGCGATCGCGGTATTAGAGCTTCACTTAAAATGGCCATTTGAATGTTCTTGGCGAGAGATGAAACGAAGGGCATCTTCTAAACTTCAAAACTGCAACGATTACGCTGCAACTCCATTTCGAGCGTAGCCCACTCGTAAATCGCGGGTAGTACTTGCGAATGCTAAATCGAAGCAGAGAAATCAAAACTCACGATCAGTCAGCTTGCTTGTTTATTTCGGAAATAGCGACGTTTACCAGTTGCTTCGAGCGGAATGTCATCGACGTAGTGTACCGAGACATTAATCTGGCTTCCAAAGTACTCACGCATCTTATTGATAAAGGTGTCCAGACTAGCCGGATCAAAAGCTGCCGCTTTAGAAATCGTCAATGTGAAATCATCGATCCCATACTGCTCGACAAGAAACTGGCGAATCCCAACCAGATTGTTTCGCATCAAGTGAATATTGATGTAGTCCAGCACATGTGCAGAGACATCTTCGTGCGTCGATGTGGAAATCAGATCGACTGCCTTACCAACTTTGAGTTCCATCATCGGTAACGTGACACCACACTTGCATTGACCTTCAATGTAAGCGCCCCATGTCTTCGACCCGATACCGAACCAACGGCATCGCATACTCGTGCAGTGGTGTAACGACAATATCCGCCAGTTCGCCGGGATCCGCAGCGGTGCCATTGGGACGCAGGAACTCGACCACTGCATTGTCGATGGAGATATGACTGTTTCCCGCCCAACATTGCTGCGCAAGCCCCGGGAACTTCACCCGCACCATATTGAGACAGAACGGGTGCCCCACAATGTCTTGACATCATCTCAATCTCATGAGTCTGCATGTGGTCTGCGGTGTACTCGATAATTCGCGGACGCTCCTTTGCCGTGAGATAAATTTCCCGATCCGCCATGAACCGAGCCAATTTACCAAGACTGGACCCGTACCCATAAATGACAGACGGCCTGAAGAGTCTTAGTCTTTTTACAATCCCAGCCTCTGTATGTCATCGTCATAGTCCTCGAATGTATTCACATGCATGATGTTCCGCAGGCGATATTTGAGACGCGTCTTCAAGTTGCTTTTCAGGGTAGCCGCGACGGGCCGCCCCCAAAAATTCACTTGCCGCATATTCCGGTCGACGCCCCACCAACTGCGTCCCCTCCATACAGCGGCGAAGCCATGCGTTGTATGAACTGAGTCTTGTTGGAATTTCAGGGCTATTCCGGTTGAACCCGAAAGTGGAACACTCATTCATCTGTCCCAGGGGCCGATTCGTAACTAGCTCGCCGTGATTTTCAAACAGCTCTTTCTTAGTAAGCGTTGGCAGTCGACATAGGTCTTTTACGTCCTGCATTTTTTGAGGATCGAGCGCGGCCTCAGCAAACCGCATCCGGTGATATTGGGAATACTCATTGGCGTGAACCAAGAGCTTTTGCAGTTTTCAAGAACTGAAGTTGCTTTAGTTCCTGTTCAGGCAGGAACTTGCTGCGACTTGAGTTGATCAATCACTTTGTTCGTCGGCTCCTGCTTCTGCCAATCAAGTAGGGGCAGGTAGACGCGAGTACCGAAACTTATCCAATCTTTAAACATTTTGAGACGCCAGTAGCGTTAACGCAATCGACGAAATCCCTCGCACGAACGCTGGTATACCTTTGGGGCTTCGCGGTCACCAACCACTAATAACCCGTCTTCCGCTACATATTCTTTTAGGTTGTCGATGCCGTGGTCAATCGTACCGGAATCAAAGTAGCGAGGAACGAGCAAGTGCAGACAAATGACTAGGTCATAAGCTTGGACATCGTTCGACGACCGCTCCGGATGGCTGAATACGTCGATGCACTTCGCTTCGAATGGTTCCTGCTCAGCGACATTAAGAAGATTCTTGGTGACGCTGGCTTCATGTGGTCGCGGGATCAGAGGCGCAATGACTGAACTTAAGAACCGCTGAGGCGTGTAGAGAAGTTTCTGGAACGGATAGTTGTAGGAAAAGTTGATGCTGTAGAAAAATGGCCCCAGCCTCACTTGTAGAGGATTGCCAGATTTGTCGTAGACGAAATGTCCTTTGGGATCGATTTGAATTTCCGAATAGAGGTCTCCCAAAACATATTTGCTCACGTCGTGCCCAAGCTTGCGCCCTTACCCAGACTCCGATTCGATTGCATCAATACCCGATGAGCAACCGATATCAATCACGCGGATTGAACTTGGGAGCTGAACATCGAGGCTGTTGAGCGAAATTGACGATCGCTTCGTGGTTGCGCATGATTGGTAGTCTTCCTTACTCCGTTGGGAAGAATGAGTGAGTGCATAATTTCGACGTGTCGCCGTTCGTCAACAGCGTCACGGAGATGACCTGCAAATCGACGGCCGCGTAAATTCAACCCGCCGCAATTTGCAGCTACGTTCTTACACTTCGCGAGGAAGTTGGGAATTAACCCAGCCGTTGATCGCTGGCGCACGCTACGAGCTGACTCTATCATGGACGGCATGCTTTTCTTTTCGAGTCGACCCGAACCCAAGCAATGGCCGTTAACATTCCAGAGAAGCCGATTCCCAAGGCACCGACGGCCAAAAAATGGTTTCGCCGAATCCACATTGGCAAGATATAGCGTTTGACAGACTGCTGCTATCAAAGCTGCTCCCAAAAGTGACCACACGTAGTCACCGCCACCAAGTCGAATTGCGAATAGCAGAACAACAATTGCCTCAACAGCATAGGACAATACGGTTGCCCATGCCGCTCCAAGGATTCCAAAGCTTGGGATCAGTATGATGTTGAGCAAAATATTCAATACGACAGCGGTCGTGCTCGCAACCGCGATTCCGATAGTCTTTTCAGCCTGAATTAGATCAAGGTGAAAAACTGAGAAAAACGCGTGGAAAATAAATCCGATTACGACAATTCCATAAACCGGCACGCTATCGAAGTAGGCGGATGGAAACACGATTGGCAGGACAAGGTAACCCGCTATCTGTCCCAGAATTCCCACAAACGTAAGGCTTAGAAGTATGGCGGAAGCAATGTTCCGCACATGGTTTGTTGCTTGCTGTAAATTGTTAATTCAAAGTAGTAAGGCGACCACATCATCATCGCAACTTGGGTTGTAATACCCATGATCGCCGCGTAAGTGTACCCAACTGTGTAGCATCCAATTTTTGCAAAGTCAACTCCCATCAGATCAAGCAAAATGCGGTCCCCCGCAGAACGCCCAATGCCATGAAGGAATGTGGCAGTAGGGAATTCCGATCGACATGGCCTGTCGAAAGTCGGCCGAATTGGCAAATCGAATGTCTGGTAATCGTGAGCGTCTTAGTCGCTGAATAATCCAAAAAATGCCAACTGTTCCTCCAAGAGCTTTACCGCACAGTAGGCCACCACTGTTCATTCCAAAACCGGCGACAAATAGCAACGCAAAGCTCAGTCCGCAAATGGAATAAACCATCTCGCAAAACGCATGGCCTCGCCCGTCACCATTGGCTTGAAAAAAAGATTGGGCCAGGCTGAGAAGTTGAAGCTCAGCACCAATGATGATCGCGGCAGCCAAATGTGGAATCGGAGGGATGCTTCTCCACGAAATACCTAAGGTTGTCAGTCCAATGGCAAATATTGCTAGCAGGGTAATCGCTAAACACCCACCGAAAAAAATCGATGCAACGACTTGCTTGTGTCGGTCGCTGTCATGATCGTGTTCAAAGTACCGTTTGATTAAGACTGCGGGAAACCCGAAGCCGGCGAAGGACATAACGCCTGCCCCAACAACTTCTGTGAGCCCGACTAGACCATAATCATGGGGAGTAAGAAAGTATGTCCATACTGGTAATAAAACGAGCGAAAGCCCTCTCGCTATAAATATTGGTAACGTGTACCAGGTTGCGAGCCGCAGCCAATTGCGTTTGATCAATGCCGGGGATTCGTTCACGAGGAAAGGCTTCTAAGTAGCAACTCGGCACTGCGCGATCGAATGACCGCAAGATATCTATTAATCGTATTTGTCACATCTCCCGAGCGGATGCCGTCAGTTTCAAACGTATCTACCACTAAAATTTCACGGAACTATACACAATCGACTAGACCTTTCGCTAAACGGTTGACCGCCTGACCATCGGCCTTGTAGACATATTTCTGCTCAACAATTCGTAGTACATCATCGGAAACGACAAAGTCTTCTCGATCATATTGATGTATTGGTTCAGCGCGAATTGGAGTGACGGCTGATCTTTGTTATTCCAAAAGTGAAAATGATGCCAACTCAACTGACCGATGAGGTGGCGGTAACAAACGTGACTATTTGCGGCGGTGCCGATCAATAATCGGTCCAGCGCGGTAGGTTTTTCGCTCTGCGGAAACATCGAAGGGAAGAGGGCGGCATCCGCTAACGCACACCACCCTTCGACGTTTCACTTGGTACGGTGCTCGAGTTGGCCGGATTCGTCTGCACAACGAACACGCGGACGGATCACTTCCTCCCGCTCACCGTCAACAAGCACTCGCCCCAGACTCGAACCTGCTCGAAAAAAAAAAAAAAAAAAAAAAAAAAAAAAAAAAAAAAAAAAAAAAAAAAAAAAAAAAAAAAAAAAAAAAAGAGGTCGCCGTCAGCCGGGTGATGTTTGGGGCCGCAAAGTTCGCTGACTTCAGCGGCCATCACTTCGCAAATCATCTGACGAACACTACCTCGAAGAAAATCGCGAAAGATCTCGCCCGCTTCACTCGATGAAACTTGCCCAAGCGTTTCAAAACTATCACAGTCGTCCATGGTGGTCTCCCCGTCGG
>CALOED010000185.1:0-55622 GCA_942492005.1 uncultured Saprospiraceae bacterium | reverse complement strand
CGTTATGCAGCCTAATCAGTTGGCTGGCGCACAAGGTTCTCAACACCTCAAAGTTACTAATGGAGATGTAAGCACGGGAACATGGTCGTATATGAAAGGCAATAAGATGATAATTCAGCATCCGAGTCAAGAGTTATTCGATTTAGGTTTTCTCAATCCTTACATTTTCGTTATCAGAAAACACGGCTCCAATCTTACCCAAACTCGCTCCAAGTATCTTATTCTATTATCCGAAGAAGGAATTGGAGGAGTTATGGCAAAAGCATTAGGCACAAAAGAAGTTACGCAAGAAACCTTAGCAGAATTGTTGTATGAATACTATTTGTATAATAATTTTATTACAGGTTTTATCATTGTAGGCGTACCAATTATATTTTTGATTTTATATATTTTATTTTAAAATAAATTCATGCAGGAAGAGAGTATCATATTAGGTTGGTTTACCAAAATTTTTCAACTTGACTTGCCATATCGGGAGTCTATGGATGAATATTTGGATTATATCCTACCAAAGATACGCTCCAAAAGCAAAAAATTGACGGATACCGAAATCTATACCGACGGGAAATATTGGATAGAAATCAACGACGAAGACGACGCACATGAGAGTATTTTGCGCATTTTTGCGCCCGAAGAAGCTCCAGAGGAAACCGGCGGAAGCTCTGGCGAAAGTACTTATATGTATTCGATTGATGGCAATATGATGAAAGGCGCATGGGCAAGAATGGGCGGAGGCACTATACTAATAAAGGGGTTAGCTTTTGAAATGTATGATTTAGTATTTTTAAATGCTGACTTTTTCATTATGAAAAAACATGGCAACCACAATGGTCGAAAGTATCTTTTTTTGGCAAAAGAAACCAAAATATCTCGTCAATATGAATGGTTCGATGTATTAGGCAGAAGAAGAGACCAAATGAAATTGGAATGGAGAGATATTATGGAATTTCTTTTTGATATTCATAGATACGATTTTTTCTTCGTTTTTTCTTCCATCGTAACCATCATCATCATTATCATCATTGCCCTCTTCTCCTTCTAAAATCGCCTATAAAGAGAAACCATATTTCTCTGTTTTTAAACTTTCATAGCGTTCTTTATCAAACATAAAAAGTTTAGCTGCCTTGTGAGGCACTCCCTTTTGCTTCTCATCTAGCGTAATCAATATATCTTTTTTGAGCATTTTTCGCCTAAAATTACGCTTTTCGAGTGGCTGGCCAAGTATGGTTTCATATAACTTTCGCAACTGACTCAACGTGAATTTTGGTGGCAATAACTCAAAGCCAATCGGCTCATTCTTCAATTTTTGTCGCAATGCCTCCAATGCCTTATTCACGATTTGATTGTGGTCAAATGCCAGTTCTGGAACTTTTGAAACAGGAAACCATGCCGCCTGTTTTGCAAAAGAAGAAGCCTTAGATTGTACTGCTCCAACCGAACCAACGAAAAATAAGCCACCGTGATAACTCGCCTCTGGTTCTACCCCTGATGGTGCATCCATTTTTTATCCGCCTCATTTTTTACACGTTCGGGATGCCCAAAAGCATGAAATTGCTCTAAGTAAATATTATCTAAATTGGTAAGCTCTTTTAAAACCCTATCCGCTGATTGGTCAAGTTTTTCGTCTTCTCGTATGTGGTCGCCAGGCAAAGCCAAAGCACCCATAGCAGGCGTAGAAGAACCATTTTCCTTGAAATATCCTTCTTCCCGTTCTATCAATAAGACATTTAACTCTTGGCCATCAAACCCGAAAATGACACAATCTACAGAGACATGCGGGTTCAAGTCATTTCTTAGTTTTCCGTATTCCATCATAATTTTGCTCGGTCACAGACTATCAGAAAGTCTTTCACAATTCTCTTCTATTATTTCTGAAAACTTTTAAGTGAATAGCTGTTTGAATTGTATTGATTATAATTGTAGTTATTTTTTTGGTAAAGCTATAAATGTAAGATTCTTGTATTGCGAGCATCCTGCTCGCCCATGACTTATCTTAGTCAAGCAAGCATCCTGCTCGTAAATGTAAGATTCTTGTATTGCGAGCATCCTGCTCGCCCATGACTTATCTTAGTCAAGCAAGCATCCTGCTCGTAAATGTAAGGTTCTTGTATTGCGAGCATCCTGCTCGCCCATGACTTATCTTAGTCAAGCAAGCATCCTGCTCGTAAATGTAAGGTTCTTGTATTGCGAGCATCCTGCTCGCCCATGACTTATCTTAGTCAAGCAAGCATCCTGCTCGTAAATGTAAGGTTCTTGTATTGCGAGCATCCTGCTCGCCCATGACTTATCTTAGTCAAGCAAGCATCCTGCTCGTAAATGTAAGGTTCTTGTATTGCGAGCATCCTGCTCGCCCATACAGTTCCTTTTTTAGCCTTACATTTATAGCACTACTGTTTTTTTTATAAAAATAAAGATAATAAAAATTGCTTATTATTCTACAAAGTGTAAAAAATACACTTAGAAAATTATTATTATTGTAATCTAATCGTTTTTTTTGATATTTGTAACTTGATTTTGAGTATGAAAATTAGAATATCTTTACCAGTCGTAGGTTAAAGACAATAAGGAGAATAAGTTATTTTATAAGAAGTGGTCATAAAACTATTTTTGAGCATTTGTATTAATTTTTACTAAGTCGGATTATAAGACTAAGATTGCAATTCAGAAATCCCCTCAAATCGCATAAAAGAAAAATTTAATGACAATGGAAGAAAAGAAATCAAAAAAACTAAAAAGAGTAGGAGTATTCACATCAGGCGGTGACGCACCGGGAATGAATGCGGCAGTAAGAGGAGTAGTAAGAGCAGGTCTGTATTATGGCTTAGAGGTGTTTGGGATAATGAAAGGCTATGAAGGACTAATAGAAGGCGACCTGATACCTATGGGGTCTCGCTCGGTGAGTAACATCATTCATAGAGGCGGAACTATACTGAAATCGGCAAGAAGCGCAGAAGTTAGAACCGTAGAAGGTCGAAAACGAGCTTACGAAACCATTCAGAAATATAATATAGACGCTTTGGTAGCCATAGGCGGCGACGGAACTTTTACGGGCGCATCTATTTTCTACGATGAATTTGGCATTCCTACCGTTGGTATTCCGGGTACGATTGATAATGACCTTGCAGGTACTGATTTTACAATAGGTTACGATACGGCAACCAACACGGCGGTGGATGCTATTGATAAAATACGGGATACGGCTTCATCTCACAATCGCTTGTTTTTTATAGAAGTGATGGGAAGAGATAGCGGCTTTATAGCTGTAAGAAGCGCATTAGCGGCTGGCGCAGAAGCCGTTCTCATTCCTGAGAAGGATATGGATATAGACGAGCTGATTGATACTTTGGAGCTGGGCTCTAAAAATAATAAAACATCGAGCCTAGTAGTAGTAGCCGAAGGGGGCAATGCAGGTGGCGCAATGGAAATAGCTAAAAGGGTAAAAGAGCGATTTGACCACTACGAAACCAAAGTGACTATTATCGGGCATATTCAGCGTGGAGGAACGCCTACGGTATTCGATAGAGTGATGGCAGGACGTTTGGGCGTAGCCGCTATTGAGGGTTTGCTAGAAGGCAAGCACAATACAATGGTCGGGCTGGTGCATAACAAAATCAAATTTACTCCTATTCACGAAGCACTCAAAATGGATAGAGAAATAGACGAGGATATTTGGAAAACAGCTAAAATTCTTTCTATATAAAAAACGATAAGTAGTCAGGCATATCTTTAAGAACGGAAGAAGGAAAGCGAGTAGAGTGTATTGCAAAAGTTGCTTTTTCTTTGAAGAAATGGTATCTTTAGTGATAAGGGATTTCTAGTTGAAATACTTCCTTTTTTTGAAAAAAACAATTCTGATATTTATCAGAACAACAGCATGAAACATGAGATTAATAGCAGATAGCGGCTCGTCATTATGTGATTGGATACTTACCTTCGAGGGTAAAACGGTTCTTAAATGTAGAACAATGGGGTTTAATCCATTTTTTCACAACGAAGTATTGGTACAATATGCGATAGAACGCACCGAGCCTTTGATGAAATATGTGGATAAAATCAAAGAAATACATTATTACGGTGCAGGCTGTTCGAGCGAAAAGCGCAAAGCCATCATGCGAAGAGCTTTGAAAAGCGTGTTTAAAAAAGCGAAGATTAAAGTAGAACATGATATGAATGGCGCAGTGTATGCAACGCTCGACCCCAATCCGAGTATTGTGTGCAAGTTAGGTACGGGTTCTAATTCTTGCTATTATGATGGCAAAGAAATTATTCAAAAAACCTTTGCGCTCGGACACATACTAGGCGACGAAGGAAGCGGAGCGTATTTTGGTAGAAAACTGATGAATAAATATCTCTACGGAGATTTGCCAACGCACATCGAAGAATTGCTAAAAGAAACTCATGGATTGACCCGTGAAGTGATTTTTCAGAATGTGTATCGTATGCCTCATGCCAATGTTTACTTAGCTTCTTTTATGAAAACGCTCACAGGTATCAAGGACGACCCTTTTGTGAAAGAATTTGTTTACAAAGGTATTTCCCGATTTCTGACTTACCACGTCTGGCCTTACAAAGAACACCGAACCGTACCAACGCATTTTGTTGGTTCTATTCCTTTTCATTTTCAAGAACTCGTAGAGGAGACTTGCTACAAGCATCGAATTAAAATCGGCGAAATCATCGAACGCCCAGTTTTTAATTTAGCCGAATATCATAACCTTGATTATCTGGAGTAGAAAGAATGAGTAAATTGGGAATGAACTTTACAGCAAATTCTTATTTGAAAAATCTATTGCGCTACATCTTTGTCTGCAACCTAGGCATCGGACGCTGCCAAAGCGTCCGATGCCTAATTTTAAAAAAAAACAATGCACGACAAATTTTCAATATAAATATAAAACAGTGCTTTTCATAGCTCATTCCTTTTCCTCATTCTTGCAAAAGGATAAAATATTTCCTTAATATATGGGGCATTTCAATTAGTTTTGTAGTTTTATTTTCTGATAAGAATGAACAAAACACAAGAACAATAATAAATGCACCAACTTTTTTATACCATAATCAATAAAATACTGACACGCTCTGTACTAGGATGGATTGCAATATCTAGCTTGCTATTTGTGGTGAGTTATCCGCTATGGAGAGCTTATAATTGGTATGAGTTGGAGCAGTGGGATTGGGGGGTATTGAGCGGTCAATATCTTGTAGAAAGTATATCTGCTATTTCTTTTCTATTGTTATTAGGCATAGGATTTTCTACTTTATTAGGGCTAAGGATTGTCTTTTTTTTACTGGAATATCCTACTAGGATTAAGGCAAAATTTTCTAATGTGCTGCTTTATTTTGGCTATTTGCCCAGCCTTCTTTGGGTATTTTTTCTATCACCAGTATTATTTGTAGAAAATTCTAATATAGTTTACAAAGTATTAATAGGTGCTTTACTGGCTACAACGAGCATATTTCCCATCGTTTTACATCTCTTATTTACCAATATCAATAAAGTACCGCAAGTGATGATAGATGTAGGGTATAGCTTAGGTGCAAGCAAATCGCAAATCGCATTCAGCATTATTATACCTCGCATTCGCAAAAATATATTCATTGCCCTTATCACTGTAAGCAGCAAGATTTTATTAGAATTAATTATATTAGCCATTGCGCTAAGCATCATTAGCCTCAATATCGGAATGTACTTGAGCATTGTAGTTGTGTTGTTTTTAGTAGCAGTGATTGTAATCATTACACCTAATCTTTAATAGGCAAAATTATTCAAAACCAGTACGTTACATTTTGTATCATACCAGTTTTTTTTAGGAAAAAGTCTAATTACAAAATATAAAATGAGTATAGTTTTAGAAAATGTATCCTCTTATTTTTTTAATGACCAAGTATTGGCTAATATCAACCTTACCATTGAGGATAATACACTTTTAGCAATACTCGGACCTTCAAATTTTGAGAAAAAAACATTTCTAAAACTATTCAATCGGCTAAACGAAACCCAAAAAGGATACAAACAAACTGGAAAAATACACATCAGTGAGACCGACATTGAGACCGAAAACATTTATGATTTAAGAAGAAAAGTTGGATTTGTATTTTCGGAATCAGTTGCATTGCCCGGTACCGTGCTGGACAACTTATCTTTTGGGTTGAATATTCAAAAAATGAAGGACACCCCAATTATTATGCACAAAATAGAAGAAGCATTAAAACTATATAAACTTTGGAGCTATTTTGAAAACGAACTGAATACTTTAGCATATAAGCTGCATCCGTTCAAACTTCAAATACTCGCATTAGCACGAGCTTTGGTACTTAGCCCAGAGGTAATTATCTTTGAGCAACCTACTAAATTTTTGCCCGAAATGGCATCGAGAAAATATGAAGTGATTATAGAATCTCTCAAAAAACAACATACTATCATTATTGACACCGATAATATGCAGCAGGCGAGGAGGTTGAGCGATTTGACGGCTTTTATTTATAATGGCAAACTCATAGAATGCAATAAGACACAACTCTTTTTTACACAACCCAAAGAGTCGCTAACAGAAAATTATATTAGAGGCAAATTTGAATAATAAGACAATACTTTATGGCACATCTTGAAGCAGAACTTCAACACCTGAAAGACCAAGTCATTGATATGATGTATTTGGTCAGAAACCAATTACACAAGGCAAAAGAGGCTTTTATTGCCGTAGATACTGATTTGGCACGAGAAATCATACACTACGAATCCCGTGTAAATGCTACGGAACTCAGCATAGACAGAGATTGCGAAAATATTCTGGCATTGCATAATCCCGTAGCAATTGATTTGCGCTTTGTAATAGCTACCCTCAAAGTGAATACACAGCTTGAGCGAATGGGAGACCATGCCGAAGGCATTGCAAGCTACACCACTATAATAGGTAAGCCGTTTGAAGAAGATTTATTAAAAGAATTGAGATTTGTAGAAATGTTCGATACCGTACTCTCTATGATAGACGATGCGATTCATGCGTTTAATTTTGAAAATACCAAACTCGCAAGGTGGGTATTTGGAAAAGATGCCACTATCAACGAAATCAATCACAACTCTCAGAGCATAATAGCGCGATACGCCGCCAAAAATCCAAAAGAAATTGACCGATATCTACTCCTCTTTTCTACTATCAAAAAAATAGAACGAATAGGAGATTTGTCAAAAAATATAGCAGAAGAAACTATCTTTTATACCGAAGCTAAAATATTAAAACACAAGAAAAAACAGGAAAAGAAAGATGCTAAGAAAAATAAAAACCAATAGGAAGTCTCTTGTTGTAGATGATTGAAAAATGAAATAGAACAAGAAGGAAAGCGATGAAATTTTTATTTTTCTTAAAACTTTAATTACTTTGCGTCCGCTTTGAAACCATTTGATACTTTGCAAAATGTTAATTTTTACTTAAAAAAAAATTCTAGGATAGTAGAATCCTTACTTTTGCAAAGTTGATAACTAAAGGAGAAAACAACTATGGTATTTTTAGAATTTGAAAAACCAATCGAAAGACTGTACGAGCAGCTTGACAAAATCAAGCAAGTAGGAGAGAGTGGCGATGTAGATGTGAGCCTAACGATTAAAGAGTTGGAAGGCAAAATAAAAACTGCCAAAAAAGAAATCTACACCAACCTATCTGGCTGGCAACGAGTACAGCTTTCAAGGCATACGGAGCGTCCTTATACGATGTATTATATCAATCAGATGTGCCGCAAGTTCGTAGAATTGCATGGCGACAGAACCTTTGGCGATGATAAAGCCATAGTAGGTGGATTGGGCAATTTAGATGGGCAAACGGTGATGTTCATTGGGCATCAAAAGGGCGTGAATACCAAAATGAGGCAATATCGCAACTTTGGTATGGCAAACCCTGAAGGCTACCGAAAAGCCCTTCGATTGATGAAAATGGCAGAGCGTTTTGGCTTTCCTGTGGTCTGTTTGATAGACACTCCCGGAGCTTACCCCGGGCTAGAGGCAGAAGAGCGAGGACAAGCCGAAGCTATAGCTAGAAACCTATACGAAATGGCGCAATTGCGCACTTCTATACTTTGTATAGTGATAGGCGAAGGCGCATCGGGTGGTGCTTTAGGCATCGGATTGGGCGATAGAATTTTTTATGATGGAAAACACTTGGTATTCCGTTATCTCGCCAGAATCATGCTCTTCCATCCTTTGGAGAAGCTGGGACCACAAAGAAGAAGCTGCCGAAGCCCTCAAACTCACGCCAAATCACATGTATGATTTTGGCTTGATTGATGGGATTATTCCAGAACCATTGGGCGGAGCGCATCACGCACCCGAAGAAATGGCAAAACAGCTAAAAAGACATATCAAAAAGGAATTGGCAGTTTTGAGAGAAATAGATACTGAAGAGCGTATCACACAACGTATCGAGAAGTTTAGTAAAATGGGGGAATTCGACGAATAATGGGGTTTTTAACGAACATACGACAACGCTTACATCAGCATTTTCTTCAACAAAAAATGAAGCAAAATGCTAAAATCGAACGCTATTCGGTAGCTTATGAAAAGGTTAAGCGTATTGGGATTTTATTTGATGCCACTCAATCAGAACACCATAGCATAGTGACTGCTTATCGTCAAAACCTACTCAACGAAGGCAAAACCGTAGAAATGTTGGCTTATATCGATGATAAGCAAGACCATGACCAAGAGCTGTTTAAGTATTTTAATAAAAAAAATATAAGCTGGACACTCGAACCGAAAGGCAATGAAATTGAGCAGTTTATCAATACGCCTTTTGATGTTTTGCTCAATTTGCATATTCAGCCCGTTCAGCCGCTCGAATATATTTCGATACTATCCAAAGCACATTTGAGGGTAGGGCAGTTTCGCAAAAATAAAGAGCATTGCTACGATTTGATGATTGATACAGCAAATAATGATAGTTTGAATAATTTTATTGGGCAGGTAGATTATATGATAAAACGCATCAATAAAAAAGATAAATAACCAAAAAAAAGTCCGTCAATTTGACGGATTTTTTTTATTCTTACCGATGCTCAAATTTGAAATAAAATGCTTGAATGTAAAGATTTTTGTTTTACAAAAAAACAAATGTCAAGCTATTTTTCATTTTATTTATTAGCGGTTCTCCGTGCCGCATGAGTTTCAAATTTTTAATAAAAAAAGCGGAACGGAGAGCCGCACTATAAGAATGCTATAAAAAATGCGCAATCAATTTAGAGGCACAGGAGTTGCCTTAGTTACTCCTTTTGAGAATGGAAAGATTGATTTTGATGGACTTACACGCCTCATCAATCATGTGATAGATGGCGGTGTAGAATATTTGGTATCGCTAGGTACTACGGGCGAAACGCCTACATTATCGGCAACGGAGCAGTTAGAAGTCTTAAATTTTACCATAAAAACCGCTAATAAGCGAGTGCCTATCGTAGCAGGATTTGGCGGCAACAACACCGCTCAAATCATTTCAGATATTCAAAACTACGACTTTGAGGGCGTAGCTGCTATTCTTTCGTCCAGCCCAAATTATAATAAACCCACTCAAGAAGGCATCTACCAACATTATATGGCAATAGCCGAAGTTGCTCCTGTGCCAGTGATTATTTACAATGTGCCAGGGCGAACGGCTCGTAATATCTCCGCCGAAACAACCCTCCGACTAGCGCACGCTTCGGATAAATTCATGGCAATAAAGGAAGCATCAGGCGATTTGGCGCAGTGTATGAAGATAGTAAGAGACAAGCCAGAAGGTTTTTTGGTGTTGTCGGGAGATGATAATTTGACGTTGCCGATGTTGGGTTTTGGAATGGATGGCGTAATTTCTGTAATTGCCAATTCCAACCCTCAACCATTTTCGGATATGGTGAGAGCAGGTTTGTCGGGCGATTTCAAAACAGCTCAAAAGCTGCATTTTGATTTGCTTGAAATGATGTCGTTGATATTTGTAGATGGAAATCCTGCTGGCGTAAAAGGTGCATTGAGCCATTTGGGCGTTTGTAGCAAAGAAGTGAGATTGCCACTGGTAGAACTGACCGAGGCAACTGATGCAGCTATTAAAAGCGAATTGGATAAATTGTAAAGGTAATTTACAATAGGATTTTAGGCTAACAGCCTTCATTAGATTTTAAACTGATGGAGGCTATTTTATTTTAAGTAGAGGGTACAGATAAAGTTTCATTTCATTTTTGTTTGCACATCAATAAAAATTAAAGTATCTATACATTAGACTTTATTCACAAAACTAAATCCTATTACATAACTAACTGATAATGAAGATAGACAAAGCGGCGAAGCCGCTTTGTGAATAATGGCTATTCAAATTATAAAAAAATAACAAATGATAATTGACAATATCAAAAACGCAGATTTATACCGAAGCATGAGCGAACGCATTGCCAAAGCATTTGATTATATCGTGCAAACGGATTTTTCGGATTTGCCCACAGGCAGACACGAAATAGAAGGAGACGATATTTTTGCCTTAGTCTTGGAATATGAAACCAAAGTAGAAGATTTGTGTAAAATAGAAGCACATTATAAATACATTGATTTACAGTACATTATATCGGGTGAGGAGTATATGGGATTGGCTCAACTGACGAATCAAATACCCGTTGTAAAAAACGAAGAACATGATTATGCGTTTTATGAAACGGAAGTCAGTATGATGAAATTTGTTCCCGATATGTTTGCGTTGTACTTTCCGAATGATTTACACGAAACGAGTATTATGGTCAATGCACCTGCTCCGATTAGAAAAGTAGTTGTTAAAATTAGACTTGAAGAGGTTTAGTATTGTGTTTCAAAAATAAGTTAATCTTTTCTCCAATGGTGGCTTGCCCCATTGTACTTTGATTTTCAACGTAAACAAGGCAGCAAGCTACCTTGGAGTATATAAACAAATTTTTGAAACAATGTATTTAGTACACTGTTTCAAAAATAAGTTAATCTTTTCTCCAATGGTGGCTTGCCCCATTGTACCTTGGTTTTCAACGTAAACAAGGCAGCAAGCTACCTTGGAGTATATAAACAAATTTTTGAAACACGGTATTTAGTGTTAGTTTTCTTCATTTAAAACCAAACTTAGATATGAAAAAGTATCCATTTAAAAATCTAATCCTCAAAGGAGGAGGAATACGAGGAATTGCGTATTTAGGCGCATTAGAATTGTTATTTGAACGAGGCATTCCGCAGCAAATTGAGCGAGTAGCAGGTTCTTCGGCGGGCGCAATCACCGCTTTGGTGTTGGCTCTGAACAAAGATTATAAAGAAACCGTAGATATAGCGAATAGCCTTGATTTTAAAAAAGTAGCTGGAGTTCCGTCTTTTTTCGCTACTCGTGATGTGAATGATGAAGAATATTTTGAAGAAGAAGCCGTGCCTAGAGGGCTGCTCAATATGTTCAAAAATATGGGTACGACGGTTTCAGAGGTCAAATTTCTCTTTAGTTCGCTCGGTATGCACACATCCGATTATATTTATGAATGGTTTGGCGACCAAGTAGCAAAGGTGACAGGCAAACGAGATTCTTCCTTCAAGGAATTTGTAGATGCTGGCGGAAAAGACCTTTATATCACCGTTACGAATATTTCCAACAAAACATCTCATATCTGTTCGGCAGCTACTACGCCTGAATTGGAAGTAGCGGAAGCGGTGCGAACTTCTATGTCCATTCCTATTTTTTTTGAAAGTATTGCTTTTGAAAATGTTTACTTCAAAGGCTACTTCGGAGATGGTGGCGTGATGAATAATTATCCTATCAATCTTTTTGATAAAGGCTTATTGCCCAATCCCAAAACGCTCGGATTTTTCTTGTATTCTACGCCTAAAGCGCAATCTTTTCCAGAAGTATATGGCTTGAAGCAGTTGGCATCTGATATGGTGTACTCGCTGTTAGAAGCGCAAGATTGGCAAGTAGGTAGGCAAGGAGAGGATGTGGCAAGAAGCATTCAAATTTCTACTTGCGGCATCAGTGCCACTGATTTTGATATAGAAGTAGGCAGCGAAAAGTATAATTTACTCTTTGAAGCAGGCAAAACAGGTGCAGATAATTTCTTTCGTGCCTACGATTCTAATGATACAAAAACGCTGACTACACCAATGAATATTCCTGATATTGCAGGATTTGAGTAATGTTGGGATTGTTGAGATTGTTGAGGTTGTTGGATTGTTAGATTGTTGAGATTGTTGGATTGTTGAGATTGTTGAGATTGTTGAGATTGTTGAGATTGTTGAGATTGTTGAGATTGTTGAGATTGTTGAGATTGTTGAGATTGTTGAGATTGTTGAGATTGTTGAGATTGTTGAGATTGTTGAGATTGTTGAGATTGTTGGATTGTTGAGATTGTTGAGATTGTTGGATTGTTGGATTGTTGGATTGTTGCCGTTTTAAGCGAGAATGTTCACTGAACGGTATCCTAAGTTTTAAAACCATACAAAAAAAGGCACATAAAAAATAGCTTTAAAACGATGTAGTTTTTTTCTTTGAAAAATAAAATTAAAAACAGGGCAAAAAATTGACTTTTAGTTTGAAATCAATAAGATTCAGCCTTAAAATCTTACTATGTGCCTATTGTGTCTGCCTGTCGGCAGACAGGTTTTAATGTATTTTTTTCGTTTTGTATGGTTTTAAATCCTAAGTTAAAAAATTAAACTGAAATAGCATTACCTAAAAACTATTGGTTCTTTGACCATTTCTGCCATCATTGGACGAATAAATCTATCTTTCGGGCAAAAATTGTCAAAGAACCAAACTATTTTCTTTTTTCTAAAAAACAACTAACTTTTGCGTGCTAACTGCTCCTCCAGCTACTAATCGAACTAAATAATTTCCTTTGGGTAAATTATTCGTATTCAATTCAATGTATTGGTCGCCAGCCGGTTGCCATTCGTTTTTCAGAACTTGTACCTTTTGTCCGACCATGTTATACAATTCTACTTGCACATCCATGCTTTGAGGCAAAAAGTAAGCAATATTCGTAAACCCACGAGATGGATTAGGATAAGCATTCAAATGAAAATCAGACATTTTCAATACTTCCTTATTGCTCACGTATTGACCCGCATTTTGGATGCGGTAAAGTATAAATACGATATTCGCCCGGAGCTAAAGTAATCGGCATAGAAGCTCCCGTTACATTGATGCTATCGCCCGTCATGTATTCGTACCACCAACCCGTGCTGCTAAATGGTACAGTTACCGTTTGTTGTGTCATATCAAAATTACCTAAAACACTAGCGTCCATCGTTGCATGATACAATCGAATGGTTTTTACGCCACCGCCTAAGCCGAGATTGTAATTGGTGGTTTTAAATACTTCGTGGTCTTTTCTAAGATTGATAATCGCACGATAAGCATTATACAAATCCAATCTGTCAGGTTGCGTAAAATAATTCCACAAAATAGGCTTATTACAAACCCTACAAGGGTCGTCAATAGAAATATCGTAGCCTAATTCGCCGAATTGCCACATCATTTTTGGGCCAGGAATCGTAAAGAAAAACGCTGCTGCGAGTTCCATTCTATCCAATGCTACACTTTCAGTTTTGGTATTATAACCATTAAAATTATTACCGAACTGTTTGTTTTTAAACATCAAACGCTCCTCATCGTGACTTTCCATATAGCCCATAACATGGGGGTCGTTCCAGCCACGATTTTGATAATTTATCCAACTAAAATCAGAACCGCTGATGTAACCCATCGTGGCTTCATTATAAGAATGCACTAAATTTCCCCAAAGCATCATGCCGTAATCCGCTAAAACTTTCTCTTCGCTATTGTCCGAAAAATGTTCCAAAATCACATAAAAATTGGGGTCTTCAGCCCAACATACATCTGCTATTCTTTTTAGAATATCAACACGAGATTGGTCATAATTCCCCCATGCGCCTACATTGCTAGGGTTGTTGGTTTGGGTAAAACCTTTGGATAAGTCAAAGCGAAAACCATCTACTTTGTACTCATTTATCCAATATTTCATTACCCTATCTACCCAATTTTTAGTGGCTTGCGACTCGTGATTGACATCGTAACCAACATTGAAAGGGTGACGAGCCGATACATTCAACCACGGATTGTTAGCCGCAGGCTGAAAATTAGAACCATCCCAATACAATTGCGCTAACGGGCTTTGGCTAAAAGCATGATTATACACTACATCTAAAATAATAGCGATGCCCCGATTGTGGCATTCATCTATAAAGGCTTTGAATTTTTCGGGCGAGCCGTAATATTTATCCAATGCCATGTGGAAAGATGGATTGTAACCCCAACTTTCATTGCCCTCAAATTCATTGACAGGCATAAATTCGATAGCATTGATACCTAAATTTTCTAAATAATCGAGCGTATCCAGTAAGGTTTGATAGTCGTGACGAGCTATAAAATCTCTAACCAGTAGTTCATAAACCACTAATTCTTCCTTTGCGGGTTTCTGAAAATTAGTCACTTGCCAATTGTAAGCAGGTTTGCCCGGGTGCATTACGCCAACTATTCCTGTGGTTTGACCTGTTGGATAAGGCTTTAAATTAGGAAAAGTAACGCTCGGTATCCATTGGTCGTTCCAAGGGTCAAGCACCAACTCGGAATGTGGGTCGGCTACCGTGATGTCATTATCCACCACGTATTGAAAACCGTATTGAGTATTTGGCGTTAAGCCACTGATTTCGAGCCACCAAGTAGCGTTATCGGTACTGCGTTTCATGTAATAATTAGCGTCGAGTTGCCAATTATTAAAATCTCCTGTGACATATACGAATTGCTTATTCGGCGCATACAGGCTCAACCTTACCGTCGAGCTATTGATATAATTTACGCCCAATTCGGTATTGGCAGGTATTAGTTGAGTAGTTACTGTAGGATTTACGACGTAATAAAAAGTATCTTTTGCGGTAGTAGTGCCATCCGTAGCCACCAATTCTACCAAATGATTGCCCGATGTGCTGGCATTGATGGTATGATTGATGGAGGTACTATTGGTCGCTTGAGCGATTTGTGAGCCATTATCATAAAGCGTCATGGTAGAACTAAGAGAAGCTGCGCCCGAAATAGCTATATTAGTACCACTGTTTACCGCCATTTGATTGCTGGCAGGCGTGATAAAAGTAGTCAGGAGCGGGCTGCCCGTAGAATAGACATCATAAAAAATATCACTTCCAGCAGCAGTACGTCCTACTTTGCTACCATCGGTATTCCTGAACACAAAAGCTAATTTTTGTACCGTTTCGTTTTGAGGAACGCCATAAAAAGTTCTAATGTGATATTTGATTTGGTGCAAATTATTTCCTAAATCGGTCATTAATACGCTTGCATCTGCCGTTCCCCAGTTACCTTGAACGTATTTCCAATCGGTTGGGCTAGTACTATTGCTAGTGATTAGTCCAGTGTGGGCATAAATTGGCGAAATACCTAAAAGGTCAGCATTGCCTTGAGAAGCATCATAAATAATAGTAACGGTATCGTCAGCCGTTGGGAAAATAGGCGTTACGCTTAGTATTTGAGCTTGTGCAAATGGGATAAAACCAATGAGAAAAGCCAATAAGATTAAAGTTTTCCTTTTCATTTAATAATTATTTAAACTGAATATTTATTAAAAAAGCAACTACAACGCTCTATTAGCTTTAGGCTAAAGTGTGTGTGTGTAGTTGCTTTTTATTTTTATAAAGAAGTAAAAGAATGTTTGACTTCTCTATTGTTTGTTTTTATAAAAAAAACTATTCTACAATCAATTTTTGAGTATAACGCTGGCCTTCTTCGTTCATCAAAGTAGCAAAATACAAACCTGACTGCAAGTTGCCTCTGGTCAATTCTACTCTATCAGATGTGATGTTGTTGATTTGACGAACTACTTGCCCCATTGTATTGGTAATCATTAAGTTATATGAAGCGTTGTTGTCATTTTCAAAAGTAATCAACGTACTGTTGTTGAACGGATTGGGTTGAGCATTGAATGCCAAGGCTTGCGCTGCAAGGTGCGAAGTGCTAGTGATTTGGATAGTTGTACAAGTATTCCAAACATAAGCCTCTATTACGTTGCTTCCTGCTATCACTAAACCACGACGTGCGCCAAACTGCGTATTAACGCCACAGCCATTTGCTGCAAAATCGTAAGGATTGCCACCGCCATTCTCATCTGGGTTAGATGCGCCAGTAGAGTTGAAGCGATATTGATAAGTACCATTATACAAAGAAACGGTAGCAGTATAAACTTGGTCGCCGTCAGGGTCAGTCAAGCGGACAGTTTTCTCATTGGCAGGAAAAGTAATTGTACCTACCATATATATAGAATCGGGATTGTGGATTTCGTTGCTCATATCCACGCCCACAGTTGCTACATAAGGCCCATCTAATGGCGTACAATCTGCACATTCGCCAAAACAAACCACAGGAACAATAGTATCTCCTCCTGCGCCCAAAGTCAAACCACGGTTGTTTCCAGAGTTGCAAGTAGTATCAGAAACACTCTCGTCGAAACCCCAAGCGTTACCGAAAACATATTTGTATTCGTAGAAAGAGTTGTTATTAACGCTGATTGTTGTAGTATAAATGCCATCGCCGTCAGGGTCAGTCAAAGTAGTAGCAGAAGGGTTCCAGCCCTGAAAAGCACCTGCTACGTGAACGCCACTGTCTGGCATTCCAAACTGAGCAATCATATTAGACATATTCACTTGAAAAGTAACATTGACAGGAGTAGCCGTAGCACAATTTGGCGTACAAGCACCAAAACAAGCCAAATAATCAACATTACCTGCTGCGATAGTCGCAAATCGGTTGTTGTTTTGAGCGCATCCGCTAGGCACAGATTCATCAGAACCCCAAGCGTTACCATTGACAAATTTAAACTCGATGACTGTCCCCACAGGGTCATTCATTGTGATAGTTGCTTCATAGATATTATCGCCATCAGGGTCAGTAAGTGCTGTAATTGCTGGATCCCATCCTTGAAAAGAACCTGCTACGTGAACGCCATCAGAACTTACCGTCTGCTGAGACATATCTACTTTGAAAGTCACTGTGTTTTGTGCATTCATCGAAAAAGTGATGAGCGCAAAAGCAATTAAAGTGTAAATTTTCTTCATCTTTTGTTATTTTTTGTTTTAAAAATCTTCTTGATACAAAATATTATGGTACAAAGATAATATAAGTGTCATTACTACACTAACGCTTTTTTGTCATTTCAAGCACTTACTTACAGTTAATTTAATTATAAATATGTTAAATATTGATAAAGAAGGTAAAAGATGAAAGGTGTTAAGAATTATTAACATTTAAGTGGGTTTGTGCAACTCAAAATATTAATCTAAAAATAGGTTTCCAGTATTTTTTAAAATAAATTTGAGGCTGGAAGAGTTATACAGGATTTAAAACAACTAATATGAAAAACACTTTAGCCTTGTTGGCATTTTTGATAATGATGGGATGTCAAGCCAATAATGAAAAAACGGAACAACCCACAGCATCGGATATGGAAAACGACCTTTCCAAATGCGATACGAAAATAGAGCCTTATTTTGAAGGTAAGGACACGAATGTAGTGAAACGGTATAGTTTTGAGCGATTCACAGCGCATACGATAGAGAAAGCTACTTTTGAAAATGGCGTGCAATTAGAACTCCAACAATCGGGGTGTAGAGTAGGAAAACAACGTTATCAGTTTATTTTGCCAACTAAAATTGAGGAAAATGATAATGCTAGTTTTTGGGTAGAAATAGCCGCAAAGCAGTTTGAGTATATGTTGCAGACGACCACACCGGGTTCGGGTTCGGAGAATGTTTTTATGTTTGTAAATGGATTTTTAACGCAATTCAAAAACGATATTCCATTAGGCAAACAGATTTCTCCTGCGGATGATGCTTCGCTCAAGGTAGATAAATTCGTAAATCCTAATCAAACGATGATTTTGGTAGAACTGGAATTTCAAGGATAACGACTTTTTTACTTACTTTTAAGGCGGTGAATTAATCAAAACAACTAAATTATGACAAAAGATGTAAATGAGATGCGTGAAATACTGGTCAATATTTTAAAAGAACATATTGGCGCATTAAAAATCACTTCTGATACTTTCGAAAAATTTGAAGTAACAGGCACTATTCCTGCCATGCAAGGCAAAAAGGAAGTAGATGGCTATTATTTTTCGACAGTTGTACCAAAGCCAAAAGATGTTCGATTTTACTTTTTTCCTACTTATACGCACAAGGAACAGTTGGGCGAATTGCCTGAAGCAGTACAAAAATGCTTAAAAGGGAAGTCGTGTTTTCATATCAAAAAGATGGATGAGGAACTAGAAGGAATGCTGAAAGATATGGTGGCAAAAGCGGTCGAACTGTATCAAGAAGATGGCTTGATATAGTTGATGAATTTTTCAGAAACCAAAATTTTGAATCACAAAAGTTGCAAAGTCAATAGCGATTAGAGCTATTGACTTTGCAACTTTTGTCATTTTATTTCAAAGATTCAAACAAGGAAATACCGAAATTCAAAAAATCTTCCAAATCTTTAACTTCTACCAATTGATTGTCTCTAAAAACAATCAAGTCGTCGCCTTTCCCTTCTATCCACCACGTTTTTTCATCGTCGAGTAAATCCATGAAGCGTTCGGAGACAACTTGTTTGAGCTTTTCTTTGTCATCTGCGGTAACGCTATACATTTTCGAAAATCGCTTGTTTTTATTAAAATCCACATCATCCCACCCAAAAAATTGCTTGACCTTATCCCAAAGACCCTCTGGTCGGATGTCCATATCAGGCAAATCCATTGAATTGGAAGAAACATAAAAAACCGTCTGACAGTGATACTCTGTGCCTTCTTCCACTTCCATATCTTCCATATCCCATTCCAATCGGTCAAATTGATATTTGTAATCAAACACCATCAGCTTAGAGGAAGTGTCTTCGATATTTGCTTCGATGACATTAGATATTTCATGCTCTAAGCCTTTTTGCATCAAGTCAAAATCCTCCAAATCCTTCATCAATTGCCAATCATTGCCCGCTTTGTAAGCCCAGCCCTTGCCGTAAGCTAGGGCTTTTATTTTTAATGCTCGTTTGTCTATAGATGGTATTGCCATGGTTGATTTTTTTTATTTCAATTTTTTGAATAAATGTAAATTAGGCAACTTTGAAATAGCAATAAATGAAAAATATCAACTTCGAGGCTGATATAAGTTAGCCTTACTCCGAGAATAATCAAAAACAATAATCCATAGTATTACTTATCTTTTTCAAGGTGATTATTCATATAACTTCTGAATTAAATTATATTTGTGCGCCTGAAAAGGAGTAAGATTTGCAAAGAAGAGTAACGTTGTAATCAGAAGAATATGAAAAAAATAATTGGCATAATAGGCGCACGCCCACAATTTATCAAACACGCACCTATCGAGATTGCGTTTAAAAATAAAGCAGAACTAATCAGTATTCATACAGGGCAGCACTATGATCATAATATGAGTCAAATCTTTTTTGATGAATTAGGAATGAAACCACCAAAATACCAATTGGAAGTTGGCAGCCATTCGCACGGCGTTCAAACAGGGCGAATGTTAGCTGACTTAGAGCCAATTATCATTAATGAACAACCCGACGCTATTTTAGTATATGGCGATACCAATTCCACTTTGGCAGGGGCTTTAGTTGGTTCAAAATTACATATCCCTATTATTCACGTTGAAGCAGGATTGAGAAGTTTTAATCGAGCAATGCCAGAAGAAATTAATCGAGTATTGACAGACCATGTTTCAGCTATGTTATTTGTTCCTACCACAAGTGCTATTGACAATTTAGCGAAAGAAGGCATTGTAGATAATATTTATTTCGCAGGTGATGTTATGTGTGATATGATACACATTGTAAAAAATAGAGGCTTAATCAAAAGAACGAAAGACCATAATCAATACTATTTTGTTACTTTGCATAGACCCTATAATACAGATAGTCAAGAACGACTTACTTATGTATTAGGAAATCTTAACCAATTAGATAAGAAAACAAAATTTCCAATTCATCCACGAACTCGCCATAAAATGAAGAATTTTGGGATGAAGGTGTCTGATTACCCCAATATTGAATTTTGCGAACCTTTTTCTTATTTTGAAAATATCAATCAATTGGCTAATTCCTCTGGATTAATTACCGACTCGGGCGGAATGCAAAAAGAAGCTTATTGGTTAAGAAAAAAGTGTGTTACCGTGAGAACGGAAACAGAATGGGTAGAGACATTAGACTTTGGTTGTAATACTTTGATTTTTGAAGATTTATCTAATTTAAACGAAATCATACAACAACAACCTCTAAAATGGCATTCGGACTTGTATGGAAATGGAAATGCTGCAACTCAAATTGTCAATACTATTTTAAATGTTGATTAGTATTCAAGAATATAAGAGACAAAACGTATGAAAAATTTTGCCTTAATTGGTGCGGCAGGATATATCGCACCTCGACACATGAGAGCTATTAAAGATACTAAACATCAATTAGTAGCCGCTTATGACCCATTTGATTCCGTGGGAATTATAGATAGTCATTTTCCTAATGCTGCTTTTTTTGTAGAATTTGAAAGATTTGACAGACACATCGAAAAACTAAAACGTAAAGGTATTAAGCTAGATTATGTGGTTGTATGTTCGCCCAATTATTTGCACGATGCCCATATTCGATTTGGTTTAAGACATGGCGCAGATGTGATTTGTGAAAAACCCATTGTACTCAATCCTTGGAATTTGGATGCGCTTTCCGAAATTGAAGCTGAAACGGGCAAACAAGTTTTTAATATCCTTCAATTGCGATTGCACGAAAGTGTTATCGAACTCAAGAAAAAAGTAGATAGTGCGCCAGCCGATAAAATTTTTGATATAGATTTGACTTATCTCACGTCCCGTGGCAATTGGTATTATACCAGTTGGAAAGGCGATTTGAATAAGTCAGGCGGTATTGCTTCTAATATTGGTGTTCATTTTTATGATATGTTGCTTTGGATATTCGGAGATGTTAAGCGGAGCGTTGTTCATTTGCACGAACACGATAGAGCCGCAGGTTATTTGGAGCTAGAACGAGCAAGGGTGAGATGGTTTTTGAGTATCAATTATGATGTAATTCCCGAACATATCAAAGCGACGGGCGCAAGAACTTACCGTTCTATTCTTATAGAAGGACAGGAATTTGAATTTAGCGAAGGCTTTACTGACTTGCATACTCGAAGCTACGAAGCGATTTTGAAAGGACAAGGTTTTAATTTAAATGAGCCACGAAAAGCCATAGAATTGGTCTATCAAATTAGGAACGAAATGCCAGTTGGTATAGATGATAATTGTCATGAATTGGCAAAATTGCCATTAACTAAGCATCCTTTTAGAAAATAACAAAACATCAATAATACGTCAAATGTGCGGTATAACAGGATTTTTCTCTACCCAAAAGCCTTTAAATTGCAGTAATTATTACCCTTCTCATAGCCTTTTGAGGCATCGAGGTCCTGACGATGAGGGTTTCTCTTATTTAGATGATGAGGGTAAAGTGCAATTTGCAAAAGGAGATAATACGATTGATTTTTTTCAATCTTTGCCACACATTCAAAAGGTTGAGCGCACACAACTCATACTCGGTCAGCATCGTTTAGCCATCATTGATTTATCAGAAGGCGGCCATCAGCCTATTTATTTTGAATACCTGACAATGGTTTTTAATGGTGAAATATTCAATTATAAGGATTTAAGGACAGAACTAGAGACACTTGGATATTCATTTAGGACACAATCTGACACAGAAGTGCTGATTAAAGGTTTTCACAGATGGGGCGAAACTGTATTCAATAAGCTGAATGGTTTTTGGGCGTTGGCTATTTTTGATAATCGCTCCAAAACTTTAACTCTGTCTCGTGACCGTTTTGGTATCAAGCCTTTATTTTATCATTTTGAAAATGGCAAGTTGTACTTTTCAAGCGAGATGAAATATATTATTGCAATGGCTCGTATTGGTTGGAAACTCAATCAAAATGCGGTTAATGATTATTTACATCATAATAAAACTAGTTTTTCAACGACTACCTTTTGGGAAGATATTTATGAATTAGAACCTGCGCACTCAATGACTATCAAAGCAGGGGCAGGGCAAGCACCTCAGAAGAAGCGATATTGGAATTTTCAACCAACACTTATTGACCGCTCGCCTAAAAGGGCTTTTGATGAATTTACGCATTTATTTGAAGATTCGGTACGCCTTAGGATGCAAGCAGATGTAGAAGTGGGGAGTCTTTTGAGCGGCGGATTGGACTCTACTACGCTTGTTTGTACATTACAAAAGTTGGGGTTTATTAATCATGATAATTTCAAATCCTTTTCAGGTATTCATGAAGAAAAACAATATACCGAAACCAGTTACATCGAAGATACCGTAGCCAAAACAGGATTAAAAGCTGCTTTTATTAAAACTTATCCCAAACGACTGGCGGAAGATTTGCCCACTTTGAATTTGCATATCGAAGAGCCATTTCGTTCTTTGGCGGTTTATACTCAATTTTTGATTTACAAACACATTCGAGCAACTTCGGACGTAACTGTTGTTATTAATGGACAAGGCGCAGATGAATTATTTGGTGGTTACAATGAGCAATACCGAGTTTTATTAGCCGAATATTTATCTAAATTCAAATTAGGAAAGTTCACTAAAGAATTAAATTTCCTTAGAAAATATCGCCCAGATACTTACAAGCGTATTTTTAGATTAAATTTCATCAAAATGACAGGGCGAGCGTTTGCCACACCTAACTTTTTTAATCAAGATGGCTATAATCAAGTCATGGTCAGCCCTTTGCGAGAATATTTTAAATATGATGATAGAAATGCGATGACTTACGGCATCGAAGCCCGTGCGCCATTTATGGATTATCGTTTGGTAGAATTTGGCTTGTCGCTAGATACTAAATTCAAAATTGATGGCTCAATCAATAAAAAAATAGTTCGGGATTATGCTGCACCGCTCATTCCAGATAGTGTTCGCAACCGAAAGGACAAAATGGGTTTTACAACGCCTCAAGAGGCTTGGCAACGAGATGACAATATTCTCAAACCCAGTTTTGACCACACGATGGAGCAAATTCAAAATCAGCAAATCTTCCAAATTCCTGACTTGAAAAAGGCTTACGAAGCTTACCAAATCAAAAATAAAGGCGATTTCTATTATTTTTGGCGAATCTATAATTTATACCATTGGTGCAAAACGTGGAAAGTGATTTAGTGAATTGTTTTATTGTTGCGCTCCTGCGTTGCTGATTGTTAAACTGTTGCAAATGACAAATGTGTTACCGAACAAAGAAATTCCAAGACTTATCAAATAATGAAAATACTACTCATAGCATATCAATTCTGCCCCAAAGGGCAAGTCGGGACAAGGCGTTGGTCAAAATTTGCTAAATATTTAGCGGGGAAGGGCTACGAAGTACACGTGATTTGTGCCAAATATCCATTCAAAGATAAAATCAATTGGTGCGCCGATGTGGAAAATAATCCCAATATTATTATTCATCGTTTAGAAGCTAAGTTTCCGAGTTTTGTCTTATCGCCTAATCGAACATTCAAAGTCAAATTGGCGGATAGAATTTTAAAACATACCACCAATTACCTTGATATTGCACAACAATGGGGTGGCGAATTAATCCCATTTGCAACGCAACTCATTCAAAAAGAACAAATCAAAAATGTTATTGTCACCGCAGCACCTTTTACACCAATGGTCTATGCTGCTCAAATTGAAAAAACAAATCAAAGATTTGAATTTGATTTTTGATATGCGTGATCCTTGGGAATATTACCTGAATGGCGAATTTAAAGCATTTGATAGGTGGCGAAAAAAGATAGCTTATAAAAAGGAAAAATATGCTTTTTCTAAAGCAGATGTTGTCATTTTTATATCAGATTTATTTAAAAAAGAATATTCGGAGCGTCATCCCGATTTGCAGGATAAATTCAAGGTGGTTCATAATGGTTTTGATATAGATGATTTTAAAAATGTAATTGGAGAACCGCAATACAATTTCAAATGTGTGTATTTGGGGTCGTTGATGTCAGAGCGAGTAGAAGCATTGATTGAAATGGCAAAAGCGATACATGAGTTGAATGATGATTTCATTAATGAAAACCTTGTTATTGACTTATACAGCCATAATTTCGTGCATCCTCAGTTAGAAAATATAGAACTACAAGCCACCTTTGACCGTCATTTCAAATTACAAAAAACGGTTTCGGTCAGTGAAGTGCCAAACGTTTTGGCAAAGTATGAATATTGCTTAACCATCAATGCAAAAGGACACGCCAATGCTTTTGGAGTTAAAACTTTTGACTATATGGGATTAAACAAAAAAATCCTTTTAATTGCGCCAGAGGGCGATTTGCCTAAGGTTTTAAGGGCTAGTAATCAGTATGTTGCCAATTATAATATTGAAAATATCAAAGCTGTTTTATTGAGAATGAAGGAAGACAACTTGAATAAAGTTCAGATAACGAGCAAAGAATATAAAGCATTTGAAATTGGAACTTTGACTAAAAAGGTGGAAAAATATTTTAAGGTGTAGGAATTGTTAATTTTTTTTCAGAACTTTAAGAGGCTTTAAAATTATATAACCAAAAAGAATTTTATGAAAAACTTATTATTTCTAACTATAATCCTTTTTATTTCTACATTTTCTTACGCTCAAATCAATTTACAAGATAGTTTAGTAGCTTATTTTCCATTCAATGGAAATGCTAATGATGAAAGTATTCATAATAACAATGGAACTGTATTTGGAGCTACTCTGACGACTGATCGTTTTGGAAATTCGAATAGTGCATATCTTTTTGATGGAGTCAATGATGAAATACGCATCTCTTCGCCTTTTGGCGGCACAAATCCCTTTGGAAATTATATGTCTATCGTTGGATGGCTAAAAACCAATACTTCAAAAACAAGTGCAGCTATTGTAGGTGTGCATTCGGCTTGTATTAACGGTGCAACAGATGATTTACTCATCGCATACATCAATAATACTAGCGGTCACAATCATTTACAAACGAGAGCCTATTATCACAATCCAATTATTCAAGTGGATGAAAGTTCAATTACAGATGATAATTGGCATCAATTCGTATATGTGTTTAGTGAAACAACTGCCAAGCTGTATTTAGATGGCGTTGCAGTGGATAGCTCTGCGAATATTGTTCCTAAAAACTATATTCATCAAGTAGGAAACGACCTAGTTATCGGAAATTTAAGTCCTAATTCTTGCCCTTATGATTTTTATTTTGAAGGCGTTTTGGATGAAATTCGATTGTATAACAAGGCTTTAAAACGAAACGAAATACAAGCATTGTATAATGAGGGAAATCAATTGGTAGGCAATAGCGATGTAGATTGTAATATAGAAATTAAAGTTTTCCCGAACCCAACAAGCGGCATTGTCAAAATAACTTCTGTTTTTTCGGGTACAAAATCGTTTTCAATTCAAGTTTATAACAGCATTGGGCAATTTTTTGAAGAGAAAGTTGTGCTAAATGCAGAAGGAAAATTGGAAGAACAATTGGATTTGAGAAGGCTTGCAGGAGGTGTATATCTAATAAAAATTAATACATCTTAGTGACATTAACAACACTTGTGATATTGTAAAGAAAATAGTTATTGTGCCACGAGTATAAATAAAATATTGGTTTAAAAAAATGCCTATTGAAATTAAATCAATAGGCATTTTTTTAATTCTAGTTTCAATTCCTACTGATTTAGTTTTATAGGGTAACTGAAGTGTATGAAAGATATTTTTAAAAATACCTCCTCAAAGCCTTCGCCACACCCAATTCCAAATTTGTATCTGTCAAATCATCCGCTATGGCTTTTACAGGTGGTTTAGCATTCCCGACGGCTACGCCTGTGCCGACGTATTCTAGCATCGCTTTATCATTCATATTATCACCAAAAGCAATAACATTTTGCGGATTTATTTTCATAAAATCACAAACGAACTTAACGCCCGTTTCTTTAGTGACCTCATCGGGACAGATTTCGATAATAAAATTATTGGAGCGATAGACTTTTAAAGATTGGTCAAATTTGGCTCGAAGCGTGCCTTCCAGTTGATTGATGTTTTCGTGTGGGCCGATGAGCATGATTTTATGCAAACCTTTCTCCCGTAGTTCCCATTGAGTGAGTATATTTTCATTATTTGTCACCTCAGGATGTATTTTAGTATGGTCAATTTCGTGTTGCGTCCACTTATCGTGCTGCTCAACGTGCCAATCGTCAAAGGAATACAAGCCAACTTGCACGCCTGCATCTTTGCCTATGCGATAAATGTTTTTGGCTTCGGTTGCCGAAAACGTCTTGGAAAACAAAGTTTCGGAAGTGCCATCTTCATTCAAATCCGCTTGAATAAGTGCGCCATTGTACGAAATCATAGGCAAATGCGCCAGACCAATATCTCGCTTGATGTAGTGCATCGCTTTTGACATTCTGCCCGAAGCGAGTACCGTCGGGACGTTATGCGTTGTCCAAATTCGTTGAATTTCGGTGATGGTCTCAGGCGCAACGTTTCTTTCGATGTTCAAAAGTGTGCCGTCAATATCTGTTATAATTAATTCATGCTTTTTCATATCAAGTTTTATTTTTTTTACCGTTACTAAACATCAATTTCTCCCGTTTGTACGTGCCAAAGGTCAGCATACAAGCCGTCTTTGAGTATCAACTCATCGTGCGTCCCTTTTTCTTCAATATCGCCATCTTTCAAAACAATAATTTGGTCGCACTGCCGAATAGTAGAAAGGCGGTGCGCAATGATTAAAGCCGTTTTATCTTCCGTTAGTTGGTGAATACTTTCTTGAATGGCTCTTTCTGTTTCGGTATCAACTGCGCTTGTGGCTTCATCCAAAATCAGAATAGGCGCATCTTTTAGAATAGCTCTTGCTATGCTCAATCGCTGTCGTTGTCCGCCAGAGAGTTTTATCCCTCTTTCACCTACCAAAGATTCATATTTATTCGGAAGACTGTCAATAAAATCATGCAATTGCGCTTTTTTGCAAGCAAGAATCACTTCTTCTAGCGTTGCCGTTTCATTGCAACCATAAGCTATATTTTCAAAAACAGTACCGTGAAAAAGGTAAACATCTTGGCTAACTAAGGCTATCTGACGGCGGACATCCTGCAAATCTAATTGTCGAATATCATGGCCATCGAAAGTGATTTTGCCATGATTTACATCATAAAACCTTAAAATTAATTTGATTAAAGTAGATTTTCCAGAACCCGTAGAGCCAGCAAAGCCAATGCGTTGCCCGTGTTGAATATGGAAATTGATATTTTTAAAAATCGGCATTTCGCTATCATAAGCAAATGCTACATTCTCGAAGCGAATTTCATGCTGAATGGTTTGGAAAGGTACAGGATTTTCGACCACTTGTATTTGGTTGGGCGTATCCATCAGCCCAAAAATTCGCCTTGCACTTGCCCTTGCTCGCTCATATTCGTCAATCACTGCGCCCATTCTCGTAATGGGCCAAAGCACACGTTGAATCATCATTCCGAAAAGTGTCAATTGACCTACGTTCATGCGTTCGGGACTTTCGATAACCCACATTGCACCTATTCCCATCACTGCGGCAAAGCCCAAAGCAATCACCAATCTAATGAGAGGAATATAAGGCGCACTGTATTGAATGGCTTCAATATTGGCTTTTCGGTACTGCTCCGAAACTTCCGCTACTCGCTCCATTTCGTATTTTTCGGCATTAAAACTTTTAATCACCAAAATGCCAGCGATGTTGTTTTCTAGTCGGTTGCTGAGTTGGCCTACGGCTTCACGCACTCTTTTATACAATGGGCCTATCTTTTTTTGATATTGCAAGCTGCCCAAATAAATAATAGGAACGGGCAGCAAACCAATCAATGTGAGTTCCCACGAAACGCCTACCAAGACAAAGCCTGCAAAGATGAAAAGCGTGAATAATTGAATGATTTCGTCTAAGCTAAAATTCAAGAAACGCTCCAATTGATTGACATCATCATTGACCATTGCCATCAAATTGCCCGTTCGGTTGTTCTCAAAATAGGCAATTTCTCGGCTTTGCAATTGCTGATACGCATCCATTCGCAAATCGTGCTGCACTCGTTGCGCCAATCGCATAAAAGCAATTTTATACAACCATTGGGTGAAACTTTCCATCCCAAAAATGACAACTATCAGCACCGAAATGAAAACGGCAGCCGACAACATATCATTCGTTCCCAATGTATTAACTATCCAACCGGGCGTGTCTTTATTCGCAATATTGACTATCCAGCCGACCAAAAGCGGCGGCATCAAGTCGAATATTTTATGAATAACCACGGTGATAGACGCAAACGAGACGATTTTTTTGTATCTTTTTAAATACAAAAATAAGCGACGCATCGGATGTTTTGGCTCTTTGTTCATATAAAGTATGATAGGATAAGTGAATGTTTTCTTTGTCTGAAATTTCAAATGAGGTGAACATTCACTAACATTTTATAGTTGAATTTCTAATTCAAGCGCAAAAGTCTGAATTATTTTAATATAATTGGATGCTTAGCTTATTTTTGCATCATATTTTCATTATTCTTAATCTAAAAAAATGCTATTTTTAATTTCTCCTGCAAAATCATTGGATTATTCCGAAACGACAATCGAAGAATATTCACGCCCTCGATTGCTGAAAAATACACAAGAACTGGTAACTGTCCTAAAAACGAAAACGGCAGACGAGCTAAAATCATTGATGAGTATTAGTGATAATTTAGCAGAACTCAAAGATGGTCGGTATCAGAATTTTTCAAAGCGATTTACGCACAAAAATTCAAAACGAGCCGTTTTGGCTTTCAAAGGAGACGTGTATTTGGGTTTAGATGTTGAAGATTTTACGGAAGAAGATTTTGAATATGCGCAAAAGCATTTGAGGATTTTGTCTGGTTTGTACGGGCTATTGAAGCCGATGGATAGAATCCAGCCGTATCGTTTGGAGATGGGAACAAGGCTCGAAACGGAAAAAGGAAGTAACTTGTATCAATATTGGGATACGGAAATTACTAATTTGGTGAATAAGGATTTGAGAGGGACAGGAAATAAAGCTATTATCAACTTGGCATCTAACGAATATTTTAAATCGGTTCGTCCCAAAGCATTAAAAGGCGAATTGTATCATATCAATTTCAAAGACGAAAAAAATGGCGAATACAAAGTCATTTCGTTTTTTGCAAAAAAAGCGCGTGGTATGATGTGCCGATTTGCAATTAAAAACAAAATCACTGAGCCAGAGCATTTAAAAGGTTTTGATTTGGGCGGTTATGTTTTCAATGAAGCGATGTCTAGCGAAAGAGATTGGGTATTTACTAGGTAATGGTCTGTCTGGTTTTATATGAAAAGGGGGCAATGTCAGTTAATATTGATACATCAAAAAACGGGTAGGAATAGAACATTTAAAGGAATAACCTGTATAATATAAAAACTTCAAAACCATACAGATTTTTGGCTTGCTCAAAAAAATTGTATGGTGTTAAATATAAAAACTACTAAACAAGCGTTCCGATTAGTGAACTACGAAAACTTATAATAAAAAATGCGCTTAAACTTATTGTTATTTTTATTTGCCTTTGTGATGTTTTCTTGCAGGCAATCAGAAGAAATCAGTTCTATTGACCCCGAAGACTGGGGAAAGCGAACTATTCAAAATTTGAAATTAGATAGCCTTATCAGCGGAAAAACGTACCTATCGGTTTATTCTCAAATTTATAGCCTCACGGCACACAAGCAACACAATTTGACTGCCACTATTAGTATGAGAAATACGAATGAGGCAGATACTATTTATATCGAAAAGGCTAAGTATTATGATACAGATGGCGTTTTGATAAGGAATTATTTTGAAGGATTTATTTACATCCGACCACTGGAAACCGTTGAAATTGTGATAGATGAGTATGATAAAGCTGGCGGCACTGGCGCAAATTTCATTTTTGATTGGAAAGTAAAAAAAGGAGTTGAAGAGCCTTTTTTTGAAGCAGTGATGATTTCTACAAATGGTCAGCAAGGCTTATCTTTTACAACACAAGGGCAAAGGACGAAAAAAACAAATACAAATGAGTGAAATACTGACTACAATTTTCTTTTTGATAGCGGTAATTGACCCATTTGGTACAGTTCCCGTCTATCTGGAAGCTACGAAGCATTTTGATAGAGTACACCAAAAGAAAATAGCTATTCGAGCTTCTGCGGTAGCATTCGGCATTCTTTTGTTTTTTATACTCGTCGGGCAACTGATACTGGAAGGCATGGAAATTACTTTGGATGCTTTTCAAATATCGGGAGGCGTGATTTTGTTCCTGTTTGCTCTGACGATGATATTTGGAGAAGGCAAGCCTGAGCGAGAAAAAAGCCACATTACGGATTACAAACACGTTACTATTTTCCCTATTGCCATTCCTTCGCTTGCCTCACCGGGCGCAATTATGGCAGTAGTCCTTATGACGGACAATCATATTTACACTATTCGAGAACAAGCCTTGACAACTTTTTTGGTGTTTATCGTGATTGCGCTGACGGCCTTATTGTTGCTTTCTGCTAGTAATATTCAGAAGCGAATAGGCGAATATGGTATCACGGTGATTAGTAAAGTGATGGGTTTGATATTGGCAGCTTATGCCGTTCAGAGTATTTTGACGGGGCTGAAGGCGTTTTTTAATTTATAAAAAGACCCCCAAAATATTGCCTAGAAAAAAAAAGAACCGCTCATCTCGAAAGAAAGCGGTTGCTCAGATTATCAAAACAACTAAACAAAATTATTCTTGGTTGATTGTCGTTGGGAATTATAAAAATCTAAACGATGTAATTCTGATATTGTTTAACAATTTCTCTTTTTTTTATAAAAAAAGTTAAACAAAATAAAAATTAAATAGCTTGATGATTAAATGGCTGAATAACCATTTCTGAAACTACGCCAGAGCGGGGCTGTTGGCACAAAAACCAAATAGATTTTGCGGCTTCTTTTTGAGTAATAAATTTATCTTTTTGCACCCTCAAATCAATTTCGTCCCAAAAAGGCGTATCTACACCACCCAAATAAAGGTTTGTAATTCGTATTTCAGTGCGTTTTAGTTCTTCCCGAATAGATTTTGTCAATCCGTTAATTCCATATTTGGAAGCTGCATAAGCACTTGCGCCATTCATTGGCGTTTTGCCCAAAACGCCTGGTATATTTATAATTAGTCCTTTTTTGGTTGTTTTCATTGGCGGCAAAAAAGATTTCAGAATATTGAAAGTCCCTTTTAGATTTACGTTGATAGTCTTATCAAAATCGTCGTAAGTCAGTTTTTCGAGGGGTTTGATAATTCCTATTCCAGCCGCATTCACGATGATGTCGAATTGTCCGATTTGGCTATGCGCTTTTTCGGCAACACTTTCGACAGAAGCAGGCATTGTAATATCCATTTCGAATACTTGTCCAGACGGAATTTCAAGCTCCTTAGCTAATTCTTGTAGCTTTTTTGCATCACGCCCAGTGATGAACACATTGGCATTACTGGATTTTATCAATCTCGTTGCTTCGCTACCAATTCCGCCTGTAGCACCTACTATCAGTACATTTTTTTTAAAAAGACTTTCCATGTTGTTGGTTTCTTGCTGATTTTATTCCTTGATACTTGCCAAAAATTCGTCTTTATACTCTTTCAATAAAAACTTTCCAGAATACTCGGAAGTCACCGTGCTAGAGCAAGCATCTTCCACACCACGAGACTGCACACACATATGTTTAGCGTCTATATAAACCGCTACATCATCCGTTTCGAGTATTTTTTTCAATTCTTCTGCTATCTGAATAGTCAAGCGTTCTTGCACCTGTGGGCGTTTGGCGTAGTATTGAGCTATCCTATTCAATTTTGACAATCCTATCACTTTGCCGCTAGGTATGTAAGCAATGTGCGCCATGCCATAAATAGGCAAAAAGTGATGCTCGCAAGTAGAAAATAGGCTGATATTGCGCTCAACGAGCATTCTATTATAGCCAAATTTATTGTCAAAAAGTGTAGCCGCAGGTTTATTCTCAGGATTTAAACCCTTGAAAATCTCTTTTACATACATTTTAGCCACTCTTTTGGGCGTACCGTTGAGGCTATCATCGGAGAGGTCAAGCCCAATAATTTCCATGATATGGCGGAAATGATGCGCTATTTCATTCACTTTATCGTCGTCAGATACATCAAAGGCATCTTCTCGCATCGGCGTATCAATGGAAGTAGCAACGTGATTTTCGCCTAATTCTTCATAATAGTCGTGTTGTTTTCCGTTCAATATAATATTATCAGATTTCATTGTATGTTTTTGCAAAGCACAAGGCTTCTTGTTAATGAATGTTGGTTGTGATTAGCAACGGACGTTTTAAAGTGCGACTATTACAAATCATCAAAAAGGAATTTATACTTTCAATCAAATCCCTAAAAACATAACATATTTTAAAACGATTTGGTTTGACAGAACAATCACATCGTAAACATAGTCTCACTTGTTTTGTTTAACAAAAAATGAAAAATACAAAAGAAACATTAAACAAAAATTGGGATGTAGCCGTAGTTGGTTCTGGAATGGCTAGTCTCACCGCAGCTTGCCTATTGGCAAAAGATGGCAAAAACGTTATTGTTTTAGAACAAAATTATTTGCCAGGTGGTTGCGTAAGTTCCTATTACAGAAAGGGCTACGTTTTTGAAACAGGCGCAACTACCCTCGTGGGGCTTGACGAGAATATGCCATTGAAGTATCTCTTGGATGAAGTAGGCGTAGAGATAGATAAAGTTTTGTTAAAAACACCGATGAAAGTCCATTTGGTGACAGGCGAAGTACTTACTCGGTATCAAGACCTCGACGAATGGATTGCAGAAGCAGAACGAGTTTTTGGTAAAAAAAGCCAAAGAGACTTTTGGGAATATTGCTATAAGGTTAGTCATTTCGTGTGGGAAAGTTCGCTCAAGCAGCTGTCTTTTCCGCCTACTCGATGGGTAGATATTTTGCCATTAATTAAAAATTTTCAGCCCAAACAAGTCGCTTACGCTGCTACGGCATTCACTTCTATGCAATCGCTTTTGAAGCAATTTGACTTGTTGGACAATGAAAAGTTTGTCCGTTTTGTGAACGAACAACTCTTAATTACGGCTCAAAATTACTTGAACGATGTCAATGTACTCTTTGGATGCACGGCACTGTGTTATACTAATTTCGGAAATTATTACGTCAAAGGCGGCCTAATCAATTTGGTGAAGCCATTGTGCGAATACATTGAAAGTCAAGGCGGTGCGGTAGTGACGAGGGTAGGGGTGGAGCAAGTGAAATTTGTAAATGGACAATACGAACTCCGCACCAACAAAAAAGGAGAAGGCGCAGTAGTTACGGCTAAAAAAATCATTTCAGGCATTCCGATTAACAATACTTTAGAAGTTTATAAAACCGAAAAACTCCAGCAAAAATATAAACGAAAAGTGATGCCTTCGGAGCAACTCGTCAGTGCTTTTGGAATGGGGATTGGTTTCAAATCTGATAAGAAGTGGGATTGTATTCACCACCAAATACATCTCAAAAAATTAGTTTTGATTAAATAAGCGTAAAAAAAGTCGTTAACTTTGTTTAAAAGGACAATCATATGATAGATCTCTTAGAATTAGGAAACAAAGAGCAAAAAGAATTGGAAAAAGTGTTGCGAACACACTCAAAAGCCTATATGCGTGAAAAAGCTAGTGCCTTATTACAAGTTTCACGAGGTTCAAGAGTAGAAGATGTAGCAACATCGGGTCTTCTTCAAAAACGTAGAGAAGGAACCATCTATGATTGGATAAAAAAATATAAATCCTCAGGTATAAATGGTTTATTAGTGAAAAAAGGTAGAGGTCGAAAGCCCTCTTTTTTTCCCAGCACTAGAGACTGAAGAACAAGCTTTAGAAGAAGTCACCAAGATTGTTAATCGTTCGCCAATGGATTATGATATCGCTTCAAGTACATGGAAACTCGATTTGTTAAAAGACCAAATGAATAAAACAGGAAAATTTCAACTATCTAGTCTATCAGGAGTTTGGAGATTGCTTAAACGAATAGGTTTATCCTATCAACGAGCTAGAGACTACATTCATTCACCAGATACGGATTATGATGCTAAATGGATTTATATTCAAAAATGTATTCAACAATATGATGTTAGCCAACCAGATAAAGTAGTTATTTTATTCATTGATGAATTTACTTACTACAATCATCCTAGTAAGCATTCTACTTTTTCAAAGAAAAATCAACAACCTTTAGCAAAACAAGCTATTGGAGGCTCTAAACAAAACCGAGTTATTGGTGCGCTAAACTTGTTTACTGGCCAATTAACGACTTCTCAAAGAAGTAGAATTAATATGACAACGATAGTTACTTTTTTCAAAAAGTTAACAAGACAATATCCTAATGCCCAAAGGATTTACTTGATTATTGATAATTGGCCCGTTCATTATCATCCAGAAGTAATAGATGCTTTGGAAAAACAAAATAGTCCATTTGAACTCAAAACTCCTTCTTCTTGGAAAGATGTTAAACCTTCTGGGAAATACACTAAACTAAGTTTACCTATACAATTTGTTCCTCTTCCTACTTATGCATCTTGGCTCAATCCAATTGAGAAAGTATGGAGGTGGCTCAAGAAGGAAATAACTCATTTACATCTTTTTGCTCATCGTTTCAAAGAACTTCGTCCAGTTGTTCAGCAAAAACTTGATCAGTTAAATCAACCTAATCAAGAACTTTTGACGATCACTGGTTTAAAGAATTCTAAGGGATTATATGCTGAAACTTTAATCAACATTGTACCCGACTTTTTTAGCGGTTAATTTTTCAAAACTAATAAACCCGAAAATCCTTTAGTTTCATTAATCCCTATACTAAAGATGTGGGCAATAGAATTTCCATAGCAAAAATTGCCAAAGCCCCCTATTTTTCTTCTTTTTTTAAATTTCCTTTGCTATTAAAAATATCGTATAACCTATAAAAATGGCTAATAAAACTGCCGCTTCCCACCTATCCAGTTTTTTCTTTATGCCTGTAAACATAGCTACAAACAAGAAGATAGTTCCGCCTCCTAATAAATAAATATCTGTATTAAAAGAGCTATCAAATTGAATGGGGCGAATAAATGAACTGACCGATAAAATTAATAGGATGTTAAATATATTTGAGCCTATAATATTTCCAATAGCTATATCGCTATTTTTTTTGAGTGCCGCCACAACAGACGTTACCAATTCGGGCAAAGATGTTCCGGCAGCAATAATAGTTAGGCCAATAATTTTTTGGCTAACGCCTAAATTTGTTGCGACTAAAATAGCATTATCTACCACCAACTTTCCGCCAACAATTAATCCTATCAATCCAATGCAAATAAGTCCTCCAATTTTGAAATTAGATAAGGTTTCTTTTGCGACTTCTATTTCCACGGTCTCCGTTTTCAATTGCTTATAAACGTAAATTAAAAAAGATATAAATAATGCAAACAAGATAAGACCGTCCAGACGTGACAATAGATTATCTCCTCCAAGACCAAAGCCATTAGCTAGGACAAATAAAACCAATATAGCCAAAAAAGAAATAGGAATTTCTTTCCATACCGTTGTCGTTTGAACTTTTATTGGAAAAATAAGCCCTACAATACCAAGTATCACGAATAAATTAAAATTATTACTTCCTATAACGTTTCCTAAAATAATATTGGGCTGGTTATCAAAAGCGGCTACCGAATTGACAACCAATTCAGGGGCAGACGTTCCAAATGCCACAATGGTTAATCCTATTGCTAAATCAGGAATATTATTCTTTTTTGCCAAAGCAGATGCTCCACTTATCATCCAATCAGCTCCTTTAATGAGAAGCACAAAGCCAACTATAATTAATGTACTAGATAATAGCATTTTGTAATATTTATTCGATTTTCTTTTTGAATAGCTCTATTAGAATTTCGGTTTTTATTCTTTCGTCCAATGTGGGCTTGCCCCATTGCTTATCAATGACAATATGTTTTTTGCACGTCTAAGACGTGAAGGATACAGAATTTCAGAGTCGCTGCGCTTAACTCTGAAACTAGCGGTAGTTTTTAACTGCAATTACGCACTTCGATGTCCTGTAAGGACAAACTGTTTATAGCTTAAATTTAAGCGTATTTTAGGCGTTCCGCTAGGAACAGCCTTTGTGGTAATGAAAAGGCTGTTCCTAACGAAACGCTTATAAACTTCATCTATTCTATAAACAGATTGTCCTTACAGGACATCGAAGTGCGTAACATGGTTTTTTTATTAGCTTTTATTCTTTCGTCCAATGTGGGCTTGCCCCATTGCTTATCAATGACAATATGTTTTTTGCACGTCTAAGACGTGAAGGATACAGAATTTCAGAGTCGCTGAGCTTAACTCTGAAACTAGCTGTGCTTTTTTATATAGAAGTTACGCAAAAACGGTGTCCTGTAAGGACAAACTGTTTATAGCTTGTCTTATTTGGCTTTTATCTCACTCCACCTTAATATTCAAACTATCATTATCCGCATAAAATCCTAGGTCATTCCCTTTCAAAACCTTAGTCCAATAAGCAATTTGCCCAACATGATACGACAAATGCTCAACGACGTGTAAGATATTTCCTAAGGCAGAATATTGATAGCCCTGCACCGTTTTTTGTGTCATTAAGTCCGCCTCTGTTTGCTGTTCAATGACTTTGGTAGCTGATAAAATGGTGGTTGAAATCATCTCATACAACTCTTTTTTGGACAAGCCTTCTTGCATTTCAAATTCCAAATCTCGATTGCGAATATCTTCCACTCCGCTGAGAGATGCTATTATCCATTGTCGAATATTGCCGCTAAGGTGTACGATTAAATTGCCAATGCTATTAGACGCAAGATTCGGGCGTTGCCACACTTCGGCTTCGGAAAGTTGAGCGAAGCATTTTTCAATTCTAGGTAAATTGAGTTCCATTTGATAGATAGCGTGTGCGTTAAATTCCGCAGCAATGTTGTTTCGGATATCCATTTTTGTGATTTTATAAAAGATATAAACGAATGGATTAGAATAACAAAGACGTTGGTTTTATATATAAAATCAACGTCTTTGTTATGTTTTAAAAATCAGAGTTTCATACTTTCCCTTATCAAAGATTCGCCACATCAATCATTTTATCTTCCACGTAATGCACCAATTCCGTAAAATGCGCATCTCGTTTAGTTTCTCTATTTCTATCCAAAGGCAAATCCACATGGATTTTTTCAACAAAATGAGCGGGTTGCGCTTTTAAAATATAAATATCATCGCCCAAATAAACCGCTTCGCTCACGTCGTGCGTCACGAATAAAATAGTTGGATGAAATTCCGTCCATAGTTCGCAGAGCAAATCTTGCATTTGAAGGCGAGTTTTTACATCTAGTGCGCCGAAAGGCTCGTCCATGAGTAAGATTTCAGGGTTTGCAAGCATACTTCTAGCGATTGCCACACGTTGCAATTGTCCGCCCGAAAGGGTTGGATATTGAGCGTATTTGTGTTGATGCCCATCTAAACCAACTTTTTGAATCATTTCCATGGCACGGGCATCTCTTTCTTTTTTTGGAAATACCATTAAAGTTGAGAGCCAACGATACGTTGTCCAAAACAGTCATCCACGGCAGTGAGGAATAACGTTGGAAAACCATACTTACTCGATTTTCTCTGGTTATGGGTTTGCCATTGAGCAAAACTTCGCCACTTGTAGGCTCTTGCAAGCCTGCTATATAGCGCAATAAAGTGGATTTTCCTGAACCCGACATTCCCATAATAACAGCGAGTTCGCCTTTGCCGTCGTTTTTTTCCAATAAAAAGTCTAAGTCTTGAATGACCCAATTTTTGCCGCCGTCGTAGCTTTGCGAAATGCCTTTTAGCTCTATGAGGTTCGCTGCTGCCGTATCTTCAAATGTTATTTTACCCATGTTCTTCTTCTTTTTTACTTCCAACAATAATTTCACCATAGACGATAAAACCAAGTCCAATGAACAATAATACCCAACCTGCCATGGTCAAGTCGCCTTCAAAACCCAACATCACGGACAAGCCAATGATAAATGAAAGTGTCCCGTAACGCATCGCCTCAACGCCTCTTTTAATTACGCCAGAGTTTACGTTGTAATATTTATAAGGGAAGAAAACCTTATCGAAGTAAATAAATAAACGGTCTTGAATGATACCTATAATAATAATGATAATCAACAAAGCAAAAACGCTATCTAAATAACCTTGCCTTGCTTTAATATAAATCAACGCTCCTAGCCCGCCTTTCTGATTGAGTAATTCTGCAATGATGATATACGTCCACGAAATAGCGGTAAGCACTCGAATATCGTCAGAGAGTTTGGAAAAAACAGAAGGAATATAAACTGTTCTAATGGTTTGCCACCAGTTTGCGCCGAGAGTAAACACCGTTTTGAGGTGAACATCTCCTACGTCATCTACTCGCTGCACGACTACGGGCAACAGGTAAACGATAATACCGACGGCTAAGAATGCTACTTTCATGGTATCGCCTGTCCCAAACCAGGTCATAAATAGCCCTGTAAGTGCGGTAAGCGGCAAAAATCGAGTAGCGTCTATTTGTTTGCTAAACAAGCCTCTGAACAATGGAATTAAACCTATGAACATCCCGACGGGAATACAAATTATAATTGCCCAAAAATAGCCTCGTAAATTGAGCCAAACCGACCTTTTGGCATGAAAACCCACATTGTCTTTTTGGAATAAACTCTTAAAAGCGGTAAACACTTTAGCTGGAGGAGGTAGAATAGGATATTTTAAAGTAAACTCGGTTGCATTTTTTCGCAATTCATCATCTATCTTTTGCAAAGAGTCCAGATTCACTTTCGTCCTATCAACTGTTGTTAAATCTATCGGCATAACGGAGTCGTAAACAGGAGCTTTTTCAGCTTTTGCTATTGCCATTACGTGCCAAAAACCAAGCAATAGCACTACGCCTAGCAAACCGAGCAACCAGGTTTGTTGGTTCGTTAGTTTGCCACGAAGTTTGAAAAGAAAATCCATCTGAAAGGAATTATTGGTTAGAAAGTGAGAATGATTAAACACTTAGAAAGTAATTCTTTAAAAAAAAACACATAGGCACATAAAAAGTAGTTTTTATACTATTTTCCTTAGAAAATTCTTTAGAAAAATAAAACCTATGTGCCTATGTGTTTTCAAAAAAAACTACAACTTATTCATCCGAAACCAATTCAAAATCAGTTCGTCTGTTTTTACTATTACAATCAGCCGAAGTGCTATTTTCGCAACCTTCAACTGGATTGTCGGGACCATTTCCTATGATAATAAAACGCTCGGCAGGCATTCCGTGTTCTTTTATAAGATAATCTGCCACTGCTTGCGCACGTTTTTTAGACAAAGCGATATTTGTAGTTCTTGAACCGACTGCATCGGTATTTCCTTCGATACGAATACGAGAATTTGAGAATGCTTTTGCAATATCTACGAAAGTATAATCAATCAAATTTTTAGCATTATCGCCCAATGTAGCACTTCCAGAAGGGAAAGTAATACTTAATCGTTTGGTGGCTACTGCTTTTTTCTTCTTGCCTTCGTCTTCATCTACTTTTACAAATTTCTTTTGCCCTTCTGCTTCTTGTTCTGCGCCAGAAAAACTAGCACCTTCTACTGCTGCATCTGGTCTTGAAATAAATCTCCAACTCGGAGGCGTTTCAGTGATATAGCCTAATTCTGCATATTTTTCGGACATTTTCAAATACAAATCTTCTCCCGTTACGCCTTGATAATCTCTATTCAGACCAAAGAAGTTTTCATTGTCTCCATGCGTACAAAGGCGAACATTATTAATGGCTTGATAAGTCATGTCTTCATCGAAGCCAGAAAAGTTTTTAGCTAAAATTTTAGCTGCTTTGCGCTTATTGGCATCAGAACTATTCAGTTCCGCTGCGCCTATCATCCAACCTTCGTAGAGTTGGGCTAATTTTTCTTTATTTTCATCAATGTAATCTTTCTTTGCAATAAATACATCTGCAATGATATTAGACGCATTTCTAGTATTTTGCAAAATTTTCGCACCACTTACCGAGTTGATACAATCTTCGTCATCCGGACTCCAGACTACTGCTGCATCTACGGATTTAGATTTGAAGGCTGCGGCTGCATCTACTGCGCTTTCTACTTTTTCGATTTCCACATCACTGGATTTCAAATCACCTGCTTCCAATAACCAAAGCAAAAAGGTGTGAGAAGGAGACATTTCGGCTACGGCTATTTTTTTACCTTTGAGGTCAGCTACCGAATTGATGCCTCTTCTGGCTACAATCGCATCGCCACCTCTCGACCAATCCGCTTGAAATACAACTTGTGGGTCGCCTGCCAATTGTCCAGATTCCGTTGGGAATGCGTCAATAGTAGCCCAAAGCAAATCTACTTCGTTATTTTCAAAGGCTTTTCGAGAGGTTACAGGATTATCTAAAATCATAAAATTGACTTTAAATCCATAGTCTTTATAAAATCGAGACTCTTCACTGGCTTCAAAACCTTCATTGAAATACTGGCCAGCAGCATAGCCTCCCCAAGTGACTACACCGATATTAATCGTGTTTTCGTCACTAGAGCCGCCTTTTTTCTTTTTCTTCTTCGGGCCGTCTGTGCCTTCTGATTCTATACCTAAACTAGCTAAGTAGCCATTATCTCTTAGGTAAATAAATCCGTAGGCTAATCCGCCTACAATGACCATCGTTAATATAAACTTAGAAAATGTTGTTAATTTTCTTCTTGCTGCCATTGGTTTATTTTTTATTGTTAATTTTTATATTAAAAAAACGTAGAGATACAGAGACGCAGAAATCTGAGTCTTTTGCGTCTCTACGTTTTATATTATTAGAACAGAATATTGAGCAATTTCCAACGCTAATCAAAAAATGTATCGTACTGATTTTTGTGTACTTGATTTTTCAACGGATGCTCAATAGGTGCGTTCAAATCCAACTCGTTGCCGTCGTCTTCTGCTTCTAGCAATAAATTATTTTTCTCGTCACCCAATAATAGAGATGCGCCTTCTTTTTCCCATTTTTCGAGCATTTTCAAGCCTTCTTCCTCAAAAACGCCGTTTTGCAAGTCCACAGAGTCCATGAAGTTGGTAGAAAGTTCCATAAAGCGTTCCATTTCTCCCACTTTGCTTGCTACGTCTTCCGCAATAGCTTCCAAGGCACGGTCAAACATTTCACGCTTATCACTATTTCCCGAAATGATATTCATCGCAGAGTTCATCGCAGAGTGAGAAGCTCGAATTGCCTTGCGCTCTTGTTCTTTTACCTTTACTTGGTCTTCTACATCTTCCAAAAGGATTTCAGAATTTTGATACATTTTCACCAAAACACGGTATAAGATTTCCATCTTTTTATACAAATCACCGAGTTTCATGTTTGACTCCTTCAAGCGTCCTGCCTTACGAGCCTTCAAAATCATCTGACCTTCCATGTTTTTTTGTTTGGCTTTATTTGCCAACATCATATTGGAATTAATCTGACGCTCATTTTGGTTCATCACCTCTTTGAGCTTGTGCATCTGACCTTTCAAAATACCAATTTGCTTGTTCATATTACGCAAATTGTTTTTCAAATCGTCAATATAGCTTTTTAATACGCCTATTGGGTCAAGTTGGACAAAAAGCCCTGTAAGCCAACGCATAATAGACTTATAGCCATACCATACGAGGTTTCTCATACGCTTGTCAGCTACCATATATACGAGTGCTGCAATAGCTACGGCTAAGCCAACTATTCCTAAAGTACTTGCCAATGCCGTTTGAATAACAGCCAAAATAGGTGCGCCAAAATATAAACCTGCGCCTACTGCTCCTACCATAAATAATGTCCCTGTGACTCCTTCAGGGCGTTTCCAAAACGATTTTGGTTTAAAATCTTTTTGCTCCATGCTTGATATTATTGTGTTTTGATATTTTTTATTGTAAAATTATTTTACCCAAAAATAGACTTTTTTAAACTTTTTCAGATACTTTTTTAATTTTTATATTAGAACTAGGTAAAGAACATATAAAAACTAAACTTAATAAGTTATTTTTTGCGCTTACTAAGTCTTATTCTTTTTTTGGAGAACTTAAATACTTCTCCATATTTTCAACGTCTGCCTCAATTTGTCCACGTAGTAGATTATAAGAAGCGATGAAATTACTTTTCGTTGTATTGATTTTAGCCGTAGAATCCGCAATTGAATTTTTAGTTGCTTCAATCTTTTTTTGCATTTCTGCAATTTGATTGGTCAGTGTTTTGATTTGGGCTGCTTTCTCTTGCACGCTTTTTTCCATCGACTGAATTTCACTGTTTTGCTGCCCAATCTTAGAGCTTACTTGCTGTTCGAGTGCCGTTTCAAACTTTTTCTCCTCCTTCTCCAATACATCAATGTAGTGCTTTGCCGTTTTGATGAGATGGTCTGCCGACGTTCCCATGCTTTGCGCCATTGCGAATGCCGATTTGTAACGCGTTTCTTCGTCCATTGGCATTTTTACAAGGGCTTGAAGCGATTGTTTAAACTCTAAATAGTCCAAACCTTCCAAATTATTTTTTTCCATTGCCTTGAGCAATACTTCCATAAACTTCTTATTCGCTTGCCCTTTAGGCAATTGCGCATTTGGTTTTGGAACGTCCGTATTGTTCGCTGAGCCTTGATTTGTAGTTGTTTTTTTAGCAGGTTTTTCTTCCTTTTTAGAAGTTGGCTTTTTTGTATTTCCCTCTTCTTCTACTACAAATAGAGATTTAAACTTATTCAAAAAATCACTCACAGGATGTAATTCAGTTTGTTGTTAAATAAATAACAATCGTTGAGTAGGAGTACAATTATCCTAAAAGCCAACGACTATTGAGAACAAAAGTAGATTAAGCTATTTTATTCTTCTACGAAAAATAGTAAATAAAATGTTTTTATACGAATTATTCAAAAATAAAAGTGAATTGAGGAAAAGAATTGTGATTTTAGAAATTCTTTTTCGCAGAGATACAGAGGTGACTGGAAGAAAGAGAACCCTTTTTTGAAATGGAGTGGTCGAATAAGTATTATTAAGTGCAGTCTTTCAAAAATAAGTTATTCTTTCATCCAACGGCGGCTTTTTTCGTTGTTTTCCAATGACAGCGATATGTTTTTTGCACGTCTAAGACGTGAGGGATAACAAGTTTCAGAGTCGCTGCGCTTAACTCTGAAACTAGCGGCACTTTCTTATATGGAGGTTTTTAACTGCAGTTACGCAAAAACGGTGTCCTGTAAGGACAATCTGTTTATAGCTTAAAGTTAAGTGTATTTTAGGCGTTCCGCTAGGAACAGCCTTTTCATTACCACAAAGGCTGTTCCTAGCGGAACGCTTATAAACGTCATCTCGCTATTCTATAAACAGGTTGTCCCATAAGAGACACCGAAGTGCGTAAGTCAAAAACAGTACGACGATAATTTTCAGAGAACCTTATGATAAAAGTCAGCAATTCTTCATTTTGCTTTATCCATTGCCCCGTAGTATCATCCAATTGCATAAAGTGAGTAACGTAAATAAGCCGCTAAAACTTCAAATTGACCGAACACCAAAAAGTGCGTCCTGCTTGCGGATACAAGCCTACGGTTTGGCTAATCGCATCATTTACTAAGTAGCGATACGCCCACGCATTTGAAACATATTGCGTATTCAGTACATTTCTTACCGAAAAACTGGTATTCACTTCTTTGAAAATGCTTTTTTTGCGTTTATTGAATTTATAGGCATAACTTACTCTAATGTCATTCGTCATATAAGCATCCAAAAAGTCGCCATTAGAATTATCTACGTACTGTTTGCCTACCCATTTGGTTAATAATGAAATGAATAATTGGTTGTTTTGATTGAGTTTAGCATTTTTAGCAAATACGCTATAAGTAAATTCATTGCCGACAATTTGATTGGGCGAAAATGAAAGATTGGTGTTTTCATAATCTCTTGTGCCTTGCCCGAGCCAATTAAAATCATCATCGTAACTATCAAAATATTCCGTAAATGCTACTACCCTATTTCTACTAAATGACCAATTCGTTGCCCAAAACCAATTGTCACTCAAATCCACTTTGGCTTCAATTTCAATCCCTGTTCTGTAACTTTCGTCAATATTCGCTCTCACGTAAGCTCCGACATCATTCAACTCTCCTGTAAGTGCCAATTGATTTTGGTAATACATATAATAGTAGTTCACATTGACCGAAGCGTTTTTAAATACCTTTCTGTAACCAATTTCGGCATCATACAAAGTCTCGTGTTTCGGTTGCTGATTGGGCGGATTATCCACGTAGTCATTTCGATTTGGTTCTTTGTTTCCTATTCCTACAAAGCCGTAAAGCCTTGAAGTCGGATGAAATTCGTAAGTCAATCCCAGTTTTGGATTTATAAAATCCAACGCTATGGTTTGCCCCAATGTGCCGCCATCTTCATCTACGCCCTCAAAGCTATAATCCACTCTTCGGTATTGCAAATCAACAAAAGCATTCAGCTTACTGGTGAGTTCGTAGTTTGTTTTTAGAAAAACATTGAAATCCTTTTTAGTAGAATTATTATCATAATAACGATGCGGAAGTGCCGTTTCAATCGGATTGTCCGCCCAAATCACTTCCCCAAAATGACCACCCAAATAATTGTTCCAGCCACCGCCAAGCGATGAATCGTGGGTATTATCATCATTTGCATAATTTACAGCGTAAATCATTCCGTAAAAATCGTTGTCCAGCCACCTTCTACGCACCAAATCGGTAGTAGAATCAATTGGAGTAAGTCCATAATCGTTGGTATTTTCGCCAGCCTTATATTCTTCATAATAACCCAAACCACGGGTATAATGCAAGGTAGCGTTGAAATTTAGGTTGCGGCTAATCTCATTGGTGTAAACGGCTTGATAGTGCGTCTGGCGGTAATTATCAACTTGTTTGTCATAAGGTTCGCCAGGCTTTTCGGTGCCAGCGGGGTTGTAAGTCCTGCCCAAAGCCTGTATTTCTTCAAAAGTAACTCCATACCATGCTTGATAGGTTTCCTCAAAACCATGAAAGGCGTTCAGTCGCAAGCTTTGATTTTTGCCATAATAAGCCGCCGATAAGTAAAATGAAAACAAATCGGAACTCGCTCTATCTACATAGCCATCGGATAGCATTCTCGAAACTCTTCCATCGAACGTAAAATTATCACCAACTAAACCTGACCCAAATCGCAAGGTGTTTTTTACCGTTCCGAACGAGCCAACGGTATTATTTAGTTCAGCATAAAAATCTTTATTAAAACTATTGGTAAGCAAATTGATAGAAGCGCCGAAAGCACCGCCGCCATTCGTAGAAGTACCTACACCACGCTGAATTTGAATACTCTCGGTGCTAGAGGCAAAGTCGGGCAAATTGACCCAAAATACGCCTTGCGACTCCGAGTCGTTCAACGGGACACCGTTAATCGTGACATTAATACGAGTAGGGTCTGTTCCCCTTATCCGAATGCCCGAATACCCAACACCATTGCCTGCGTCGGAAGTAGCTACGGCAGAAGGCGTAAATTCCAAAATATAAGGTACATCTTGGCCAATATTGTTTTTTTCAATTTCTGATTTCGTAACATTCGAGAAAGTTGTAGGCGTTTTTTCGTTTGCCCTAGTCGAATAGACAATCACTTCATCCGATACAATAGCGTTGCGTTCTAGTGTGATTTCAAAAAACACATCCTCGCCCGTCACCTCGATTTTTTTCTCCACCGCCTCATAACCAATGTATGAAACCACTAAAGTGTAATTTCCTGCTTCTACATTTGTAATCGTAAAATAACCGTCTGTGCGAGTTTGGTCGCCACTAAATGTGTTTTTAAGTATCGCATTTGCGCCTACTATGGCATTGCCATCTTGGTCAATCACTCTGCCGCTTACTACTTGTGCATTCATAGATAGGCACAAAAGCATGAATACAAAACCTGTTAATAGTTTTTTCACTTTATTTGTTTTTGTAGTAGTACCATGTTTCTCTATCAGTTGCAGTTGCGTCAAGTAACTACGGCACTGCACCTCGAAAGATGAAATATGATAAAAAAATGAAAACTATCAGGAAAGATAAAAGAGATGATAAATAGAAAAAGGTAGCAATCAGCTAACATCAATCTATGGACAAATTGATGTATAATGGCTTAAAACTTGCTATTAGGCAACTCGGACGATGGCATTCAACGGCGAGCTATCTATCTGGACCTATTCTCCCTTACCGGCATTACCCGGTCAGGTTCCTGCTTGCGGGTCAGCGCAAACACTGGGTATCATCTCAGCCCGAAGGCACCCCCTGAACAATTAAATAATTACGCTGCGAAAGTACAATTTTTGTTGAATTGAAAAAATATTACTCTTCTTTTTAACTGACCTTAATGCTACCAAAAGGTAGGTTTCGTTTATTCAGAAGGCGATTATGTGGTTTTTAAGCGATTTATAATATAAATGTTAAAACTATCAAAAGTCGGCTAATGACTTTATTGAAACTATTTGTATGGTAAAAATTGGCGAATTTACGAAAGTAGCTATTTATTTTTCTCTGTTACTTGTCTCCTTATGGCTGGCTTTTCCTATTTTTGCACGATTCTTATTATCAATTCAAACATTAGCAATCAGCATTTTTTGCGTCAATATATGGAAATCATAACGAAATATTTCACCGAACTCACCGATTTACAACTGGAGCGTCTTGCCTTACTTCAACCGCTTTATGCAGAATGGAATGCTCAAATCAATGTCATTTCTCGAAAGGATATTGATAATCTATACGAAAAACACATTCTTCATGCACTGGCTCTTTGTAAAATGATGTCATTCAAGCCCAATTCTAAGATTTTGGATTTGGGAACTGGCGGCGGCATTCCTGGCATTCGTTTAGCGATTATGATGCCCGAAGTCGATTTTACGTTGCTCGATGGACGGGGTAAAAAAATAACCGTAGTCAATGAAATTGCCGAAGCATTGGATTTGAAAAATGTAACAGGCGTACACGGAAGAGCGGAAGAGTTGAAAAAGCAAAAGTTTGATTTTGTGATAGCACGAGGTGTAACTACTATTGACAAACTCGTGATTTGGATGCGTCGTTTGATGAAAGAAGAGCAGATTAATACTATTCCAAATGGTTTGATTGCCTACAAAGGCGGACAAATCAAAAAAGAATTGGACTTACTTCCTAAATATGAATACCACGAAACTTACCCAATCAGTGATTATTTTGAAGAACCATTCTTTGAAGAAAAGTATTTGGTTTATGTTCAGGGGTAAGTTGAACTTAAAGTCATTCACTCATCAAAATCCTATACCCCAAAACTGGAAACATATAATTTTCTTCATCATAAGCTATAACGACGACTTGTTTCGGGCGTTTAGCAGGTATTTCATAACCAAAGGTAAAAGTGTTTCCGTTTTGCTGGAACTCCAAACCTGTCAAGTTTCTGCCTTCTACTACAACCAATCTTTTGGGTGGATTTTCAAAAGTGATATTAAAATGAATACTATCTTGCGAAGCTCTGACTAAACCAATGTTGGGCGCATAGTTTTTTACTTTAAATTTGATAAAACCTGTGTCAATTATCGGCAAGTTGGCAAACGCTTCCAGCGTAATCGTCGTATCAAGGAGTTGCCATTTATCGTCTTCGGGCAAATGGCTTAAAATCATGGCGTTAGGCGGCGTAAGAAAGTAGCTTTCATTAAAGGCTTTGGTGAATCTGGTGAATTTTTTATCCGTGTTTCCGCTCGCCCAAGTTGCATCGAGTAAGTAAATTTTGCCATCTACTTTGACCCAATTCCAAGCGTGTGCTGCTTTTTTGGGAATCCGACCAATTTTGCGAATGTCATCTCGGGTATAGCCTATGATAAATCCCGCTTCAATACCAACAGCTTGACACATTTCTACGAAAATCATGGAATAATCGCCACAAATGCCTTTGCCTTGTCGGAGCGTTTTTTTGACATCTTTCGCAAAAAATGCGTTGAGTTTTATGACATAATCAAGCGAATCGGTGGCTTTAATTTTTATTTTCTTATTACGTGTCGCTTTGTATTTTCTACAATCATAAGCGATATTGTCCGTAATCCAAATGAAAATAGCTCTCACCTTTTCGAGTTCTGTATCAAAATTTGCCGTTACTTTCTCTGCAATTTTGGCAGTATTGCTGCTTTTGATGTGCATCGCACGAACAGCCTTGTTCAGTTCTGAGAATGAATTAGGCGGTGTTTGAGAAAAAGCAAGGGCGCAGAAAAGCGAAAAGAATAATAGAATAGATAAATGTTTCATGGTTTTAATCTTCTTTTGAAAAAATGGAATAGCAATTCAAATTTGGGTACTGTTGTCAGTTTTGTCCAAAGTTATTCGATTAAATTTTAGGATAATACTTTCAACGTTTTATTTAGAAAGAGAATAATTAAAGTTTGTTAGAATTTGTATTTTTATCAAAATTTAAAACACTAATATGAAAGCAATTAACCAAATACTCTTTATTGTACTTACCATTTTATTATTTAGTTGCAATGCCAATGATGAAGCACCTGCAAATTCCGAAAATTCCAAAGAAGTGACCAACTTAGACTTAGACCTTGCGCAAGCCAACCGATTGGCAAGTTTGCCGTTGCATTGCATCCAAAAAGAATACCCCAACAAACCGGGTGTTGTTTATGAAAAAGCCGAAGACATCGCTTCTCCTAAAGCCCAGCATCCTGCTTTTTATGGTTGTTTTGATTGGCATTCAGCCGTTCATGGGCATTGGGTATTGGTGCGTTTATTGAAAAATTTTGACAATTTGGAGCAAGACAGCACTATTCGCCAAATGCTTGCCGAAAATCTAACGGCTGACAATATTCAAAAAGAAATCGAATATTTTTCACTCAATCCATTTACTAGCAGTTTTGAACGCACTTATGGCTGGGCATGGCTGTTCAAACTCACCGAAGAACTCAAAACATGGGACAATCCGCAAGCGCAAGATTGGTATAAAAACCTCCAACCTCTTACGGATTTAATGATTGAAAAATACACCGAATACTTACCAAAACTCAACTATCCCATCCGAGTAGGCGAACATTCAAACACGGCTTTTGGGCTGACTTTCGCTTGGGATTATGCCAAAGCGAAAGTCGGCCCAGCCGTCTTTGAATGTTCGCCTATCCGGCTATACCAATCTTGCAGACCCATTTTCGGCAATTGAATTCGACTGGCATTTGGCGAATAATTCTTTGTCTTGCTCAAATTGTCAAAATTTTCAATAAACGCACCAACACAATGCCCCATGACGGCGAGTACCCGGTAAAACAACCATAAAAAAGCGGGATGCTGAGCTTTTAGGAAGCGATGACACAAACTTTCTGCGCGATTTGTGGGGTGTTCACCCCTGGGTCTGGCAAACATTGCCGATATTCAAATTTTCCCGCCAGATCACAGAAGTGCAAGTTGTCACTGAATTTTCGGGAATTTGCAGGTGCTTCATCATTAACGTACAACTTAAATAATAAAATAGTAAGTACAATAAAGTATTTGGTTAATTGCTCATATTAATAATTTTAAATTTTGATAAAAATACAAAATTTCTAACAAACTTTAATTATTCTCTTTCTAAATAAAACGTTGAAAATATTATCCTAAAATTTAATCGGAAATCAACTTTGTAGAAACGACAGCAATACCCAAATTTGAATTGCTATTCCATTTTTTCAAAGAAAATTTAAAACCATGAAACGTATTCATTCTTTTTCGCTCTGCATATTTGCTTTTTCTCAAACACCGCCTATTCTCAGAACTAGACTTGGTGAACGTCAAAAACTGCCAAAATTGCAGAAAATGACGGCAAATTTTGATACAGAACTCGGAAACGAGCTATTTTCCACGAACAATATCGCTTATGATGCCAAGTACAAAGCGACACGTAATAAGAAAATAAAAATTAAAGCCACCGATTCGCTGATTATGTCTCAACGCATTTTTTGCGAAAAATGTCAAAAAAAGCAACTCCATAAGGCAAGACATTTGTGGCGATTATTCCATGATTTTCGTAGAAACTGAAAACGGTAGGCCTGCAAGATGACATTCGCAGAATTGGTCGAATTTGCCGCTTGGAATTGGGTCAAAGTAGATGGCAAAATTTGCTACTCGATGCAACTTGGGCGAGCACGGACAAAAATTCTGCTTTAATGAAGCTTCTCTTGCCGCCCAACATGATTTAAGCAATTTGCCGAAGACGTGTCGGCAACTCCTTGTGCGACGCGGCGACACTTGCCAACAATTGACACAGGTTTTATCAAATTTAGAAATGTGCGCCCAACATTGGTTTTAGTCGGAAACTCGCAAGATGTATTCTTATTATCACTTTGAAAATCCACCCAAAAAAAAAAATTGGTTGTTGTGGGAAACTTGACGGGTTTGGAGTTCCAGCAAAACGAAACACACCTTTTGGTTATGAAATACCAAAAACTGAAAATTATATGTTTCCGATTTTGGGGAAACCAGAATTTTGATAATTGAATGAACTTCAACTTACCAGACATAAACCAAATACTTTTCTTCAAGGAGAAATGGTTCTTCAAAATGTCACTGATTGGGTAAGTTCGTGGTGTCCTTGTTTAGGAAGTAAGTCAATTCTTTGATTTGTCCGCCTTTGCAGGCAATCAAACCATTTGGAAATTAGTATTAATCTGCTCTTCTTTCATCAAACGACGCATCCAAAATCACGAGTTTGTCAATAGCTGAATTTTCGTGTATCACAAAAAGATCAAACTTTGCTTTTTCAACTCTTCCGCTCTTCCGTGTACACCTGATTTTCAAATCAATGCTGGCGTTTTCAGCCGACTTACGGTGTGCACCACTTTTGCGTCAAAATCAAAACATTACCGTAAAAATGGGCAAATCTTGTGTTGGAAATTTTCGAGGAATGCCGCCGCCAATTCCCAAATCCAAAATCTTAGAAATTGGGACTGAATGACATCATTTTACAAAACCGGTGCATGAAGAATGTGTTTTTTCATTATAGATTATCAATATCCTTTAGAGAAATGACGTGGTGACGTCCATTCGCAAGCGGTTGAAATAAGGCAAGACGCTCCAGTTGTAAATCGGTGAATTCAGTGAAATATTTCGTTACTGTTGCCTAAAAGCGATTTGCTAATGATTTGAATTGATAATAAGAATCGTGCAAAAGCCAGTATAAGAAATAACAGAGAAAAATAAATAGCTACTTTCGTAAATTCGCCAATTTACCATACAAATAGTTTCAATAAAGTCATTAGCCGACTTTTGTCTTAACATTTATATTATAAATCGCTTAAGCCACGTGTCACTATGCAGACAAGCGAACCTTGTGCTCATTAGGTCGAGATATTTCAATTCAACGAAATTGTACTTTCACAGTATAATTGGTCTTCTTCGAGACAATTGTGCAGTTTGTTGCGCTGACCAAAAGCAAGTATGCCGATGAGGAGAATGGGTCCGGAGCGTGCTCGCCGTTATCATCATTAGCAAGTTTTAAGCCATTATACATCAATTTGTCCATAGATTGATGTTAGCTGATTGCCACCTTTTTCTATTTATCATCTCTTTTATCTTTCTGATAGTTTTTCATTTTTATCGCCCGACAAGTCTTTCGAGAATTACAGTACTCCATAGTTACGACGCAACGCTGATAAGAAAACATGTGCCTGCCTACAAAAATAAATAAAACGGAGAAACTATTGAGCTGTATTCGGCTCTTTTGTGCCTATATGAATGCACAATGGCAAACGGCAAATTGACCAAGATGGCAATGCCATGGTAAACTTAAATGCGATACTTAAAGAGCACTTTTTGTGGCACAACCAAAACTCACACGAGACAGTACGATTTTTAAATCTTAAAGAAGCGGGAAATTTTGCCCCAGTGGTTTCATACGGTTATGAGGCGGTGGAGAAAAATCGAGGTGACGAGGCGAGAATGTGTTTTTGAATCGCACTAGAGACCGCAACGCGTATCGGACGAAACGATTGTCTATTCGACAAAAAACGCCTACAACTTTTCTCGGAAATATTAAAAATTGAAAAAACTAATTTAGTACTAGATGCGCACATATTTGGAATTTACGCCTTCTGCCGCCGCCCATTTTCGGCAATGTGTTAGAGACCCGAACCCTACTCATATTAATGTCACGATTGGCTTGATACATGAACATTTCCAGAGTCGCAAGGCGTGATTTTGGGTCAATTTGACTACTGTAGCACCGAGATTCAAATTCAGCGGTAAATTGTGACGTAATTATCAATTTGCTTCCAATAGTTTTGATAAAGATTTTATGCTGAACTAAATAATACCGTTGGTGCGGTTTGGGTCAGGTTTAGTTGGTGATATTTTGCGTTCGATGGAAGAGTTTCGAGAATGCCCCATCCGATGGCTGTAGATAGGCGAGTTCCGATTTGTTTTCAATTTTACTTATCGGCGACTATAAATGGCAAAAAATAAAACTTGCGACCTGTGTTTGAAATATCAAGCATGGTATGGAGTTACTTTGAAGAAATGCAGGCTTTTTGGAGAACGCCGCTGGCATACGAACTTCTCGTTTAGCGATAATTTTCAAGCCGTTTACCAATGAATTATGCTGACTGTACCAGCATGCCTGCATACGGGTTATTATGAAGAAATAAGGCTGGCGAAAATACCAACGATTATGGACTTACTCAATTGATTCTACTACCGTGCGTAGAGACGAACATTTTGCAGATGACAAAATGTAGGGATGCTGGAGCAATTATTTGGGTCGCTGAAATTTGCTTGAATATCCATTGGCGGCACTTCCTCGTTATTGTAATAATTCCAAAAAGAGATTTCAATGTTTTCTAAAAACAAACTACGAACTCACCAGTAAGCGAATGCTTTTGCGGTTGCAATACCGAAAAGTGGATTATAGCTTGAGCATTAGATGAAGATGGCGGCTGACAAACCATAGCGTTAGTTTATAAATCCAAAACTGGGATTGACACAGGTACAAATCCTTCCAGAACTTTACGACTGTAGGAATAAGGAAACCAGAACCAAATCGAAATGACTACGTGAAATATCCGCCCAATCGGCAACCAGAAAACACGAGACTTTATTATGATGCCGAAATTGGTTGCAAAAAATTATTTAAAAACGCTTCAGTCAATGTGAACTACTATTATATGTATTACCAAAATCAATTGGCACTTTTGGGAAATTGAATGATGTCCGAACTTTCGGCCGAAAACTGAAATATTGACAGAGAGTTAAGTGAAAGAAAAAAAAAAAAAAAAAAAATGTAGATTTGAGTGACAATTGGTTTTGGAGCAACGAAATTTTACATTTGAGTATACATTTACGAGATATTTTGATAGTTACGATGAGATTTTCGAATAAGGTACAAGTTGCTGAAAACACCAATCTTTCATTTTTAAAAAAATTTGTCATATACTTATATTTGCTAAAAATGCTAAATAATCAAAACAACCAATTATTCATTTTCATTATTAAATGGGTAGGTAAACAGTACGTAGATAATTCTATTAGCGACTTTTGGATGCCCTTGTAGCGAATATTGATAAATGAGATTATACTCTACTCATCAATAAGAAAAAAAGCATTTCAAGAAGTGAGAATACCAGATTTTTCGGCCAGAAATGTACTGAATACGCAATGCTTCAAGTAAATGATGCGATTAGGCTTGTAATCCGCAAGCTTAGAGGCGCACTTTTGTGTTCTGAGTTTTAGCGGCTTATTTGCGATTACTCACTTTTATGCAATTGAATATTACTACGAGATGAGATAAAGCAAGGCTGACTTTTATCATAAGGTTCGTATTATCGTCGTACTTGTTTTGACTTGCACTTTTCGGTCTCTTATGGGACAACCTGTTTATAGAATAGCGAGATGACGTTTATACTTCCCGCTAGGAACAGCCTTTGTGGTAATGGTATTCCTAGCGGAGACGCCCAAAACTTTAAGCCTGATTGTCTACAGAACACCATTTTGCGTAACTACAGTTAAAACCTCCCGTAAAATTTCAGAAGGATTAAGCACTGTATTTTCTGTTATCCCTCACGTCTTAGACTTGTCACAAATATATCCTTGTCGTGGAAACAACAACTAATGAAAGAATAACTTATTTTTGAAAGACTGCACTTAATAATAAATTTATTCGACCACTCATTTCAAAAAGTTCTCTTGGTCTGTGTCTCGAAAGAATTTCTAAAATCACAATTCTTTCCTCAATTCACTTTTATTTTGAATAATTCGTATAAAAAAGCATTTATTTTCGTAGAAGAATAAAATGGCAATCTAACGTTCAATGAGTGTTGGCTTTTAGGATGAGTACTACTCAACGATTGTTATTTAACAACAAACTAATTACATCCTGTGAGTGATTTTTTGAATAAGTTTCAAATCTCTATTTGTAGTAGAAGAAGAGGAAAATACAAAAAGCCAACACTAAAAAGTGAAAACCTGCTGAAAATTTCTAAATCAAGGCTCAACGAAAAATACGGATTCCAAAATGCGCGCCTAAAAACTGTAGATACTTTATGGAAGTATTGCTCAAGGCAATGGAAAAAGGTTTTGGACCAAATTTGGCTGTAACCAAAATGCCAGTGTTTGAAAAGCGTTCATCGACATTCACACAATCAAAACATAGACGTCTACCGTCAAAACGGCAAGCACTGTGTATTGGAAGGAGGAGGGCGGAGCGGCGCTCGAGCACAACGAAGTAAAGCTCTAAGATTGGAGCGTAAAAACTGGTGAATTCGGTCGATGGAAAAAGCGTGCAAGGAGAAGCTTGGCAAACACTGACCAATCAAATTGCCGGAAATGCAAAAAAATTGAAACGCTAAAAATTCTTGCCGAGATTCTGCAGCTAAAATCAATACAACGAGAAATAATTTCGCTTCTTATAATCTACTACGTGGACGGAGACGAACATGGAGAGAAACCAAGACCTCAAAAAAAAAGAATAGGAGCTTAGTAAGCGCAAAAAATAACTTATTAAGTTTGGATTTTTATATGTTCTTGCCTAGTTCCTAATAAAAAATTAAAAGTATCTGAAAAAGTTTAAAAAAAAGTCTATTTTGGAGTAAAATAATTTTACAATAAAAAATATCAAAACACAATAATATCAAACGTAGACAAAAAGGTGAATCGTTTTGGAAACGCCCACGATGAGGACATTATTTGGGAGCAGTAGGCACAGGTTTCTATTTTGGCGCACCTATTTTGACATTCAAACGGCGATAACTGAAATACTTTAGGGATGGTTGGCTTAGCCGTAGCTCGCATATATGGTAGTACCCGATTTAAATATGAAGAAACCTCGTATATTGTAGCTATAAGTCTACAGTAATACGTTGAGCTACGAAACTTTTGTCCAACTTAATAGGCGTATTAAAAAGCTATATTGACGATTTGAAAAACAATTTGCGTACTTGGTAGTTGTTTTGAGAAGGTCCGGATGCACGAGCTCCAAAGTGGTGACGTCAGGTGAATTCCAATATGATGTTGGCAAACAAAAGCCAAGCAAACATGGAAAAT
>CALOED010000184.1:0-3781 GCA_942492005.1 uncultured Saprospiraceae bacterium | reverse complement strand
CATTCAAACCATAAAAGATGTTACCGCCGAAGATTTACAACTTCTAGCCAATAAATATTTTCAAGAAGAATCCTTCTATCAAGTAATTGTGGGCTAAAAGTAGTATTCAAATGAGAGAGATTAGGTGAGTTTTTATAAATTCTAACCGTAGGATGACTTGAAGGCATTCTCACGAATAAAGTGGACGAATATCTAATCTCTCGCCTTTGGCATCTGTCTTCTCATAACTAGCATCAAAAACAAGAGGAAAACAACAGATGAAAAAATTATTGAGCTTCTGCATTGCTTTAAGTTTCAGTATTACGCTACTAGCGCAAATCAATCCGCCCAACTTGATTTGTGCCACTACTTTATTTAATGGAGACGTAGAACTCACTTGGGAATTGCCCTCCAATACTTGTGGCACTATGTTCAATGGCTATCGGATATTTGTCAGCTCTGACCCAACGCAGCCATTCAACCTGCTCACCATTGTGACTAATCCTACTCAAACCACTTTTACACACGCAGGCGCAAACGGCACAAGTCTGACGTGGTATTATTATATGACAACTGACTTGCTTTGTCCGGGCGAAGTACCAGAACAGTCCAGAACCCTCGACAATCAGCAACCCGATGTGACGGATATTGATTACGTCACCGTGAATGACAACGGAAACGTTGAGTTGCATTGGTTTGAAAACAACTCTCCCGAAACCTTTGCCTATATTATACTTTGGGAAACGCCAAGCGGATTTGTGGCAATTGATACCGTATTTGGGCGCAGCAATACTTTTTATGAACATTTGGGTTCTAACCCAAATCAAAAACAAGAAACCTATACCATAGTAGCTATGGATAAGTGCGGCAATACAGGATTAGTCAATAATAATCCGCATAAAACCATATTGCTGAACGCTCAAATCGACCGATGTACTCGCCAAATAACATTGAATTGGACTCCTTACACGGGTTGGGCAAATGGCGTGAATAGCCATCAGATTTGGATGTCTCGTAATGGCGGAGCAGAACAGTTTATCGCCTTTATTGGCGATACCACGCAATATATATACATTGATGCCAATGATGGAGAACAGCTTTGCTTTTATACCGCAGCCGTTCAAAACGGCTCAAACGCTAGGTCGAAAACGAATAGAGTTTGCATTAATGTGGATGTGGTAGAGCCGCAAGAGTTTGTCTATTTGAGAAATATAACGGTGAATGAAAACAATCAAGTACAGATGGATTGGCGTTGGGATACGAATGCCGATTTGTTGAGTTATCATCTATTGCGAGCAGATAGCATTTTTAATTTTTCATCATTTTATGCAGAAAACCCCACGAGTTCTCTTTCCGCTCTTAATACTTTTATAGATACTACGATAGACGCAAATACGCAACCTTACAGCTATCAAGTAGAAAGTACGGACAGTTGCGGAGGCATTGTAACTTCTAATTACGGCTCGACTATTCACCTTTCGGGGTTTGCGAGTTTGAGTTTTAAAAATATACTAAGTTGGTCGCCTTATAATATCGTGCATGGCAGGTACAGGATTACACCATTTATAAAATTATAGATGGCGTAGAAACACCGCTCGAAACGGTAGATTTCTTGACTTATACTTATCAAAATCCCATCGATGGCTACGATAAAGACGAAGCTACGGCTTGTTATTTTGTAGTGGCAAGGGTAGAAATGCAATTTCCTGATGGCAATATGGAAACGTGGTATAGCCGCTCAAATACCTTTTGCTTGGACCAACCTGTAAAAATACAAGTTCCGAACGCCTTCAAGCCGAGTGGCGTGAATACGCATTTCAAGCCGCTCTTAGTATTTGGCGAAACTTCTGATTTTGAAATGCGGATTTTTAATCGTTGGGGAACAAAGATATTTGAAACCACAGACCCCAAAGAAGGTTGGGATGGCAGAAAAAGCGGGCGTGCTGTCCGTCAAGGGATTTATGTTTATCAAATCAAAGTCACGCAACCGAACGGAAACGTGGTGGAGCGTGCTGGAACCGTGATGTTGATTCGGTGATGGGTATAAAAAGCGGACTACTTTTTTTTTATGTAAAGTAGCCCGCTTTTATAAATAAACTAAAACCCTCCCTTACTTCACTCCTCCATTCGCCTTAGCCAAATCCACCAAGCCGATAAACTCTTTTCTATAACCATCCAAATCTGCGCCTTTGGCAGCCGTAGCCCACGATTTTACATTATCCAAAGAAGTATTTCCTTTGTATTTAGAATCTCTCAAGAGCATTCCAAAACTTGCCACCGATGCCGCAAAACGCAAATTGCTAGACGCTTCTTCCCATGATTTGCCGCTATCAACGCCTGCTACCTCTAGCAACTGACTGACATCAGCATCGGGCTGTTTGTATCTAAACTTAAAATTCATCACTTGTTGATTTGCGGTATTGCGAGCAGGAACGATTTCATAAATCGCCGTTACGGTGTGTCCTGCGCCAATATCTCCAGCATCTTTGGCATCGTTATCAAAATCTTCGTTTGCCATTACTCGGTTTTCGTAACCTATCAATCGGTAAGATTTTACATATTTTGGGTCGAACTCAATTTGCAACTTCACGTCTTTTGCTATCGTGTAAAGCGTGCCGCTCATTTCCGTCACGAATACCTTTTTGGCTTCTTCCAAATTGTCAATATAAGCGTAATTTCCATTTCCGTTATCGGCTAGTTTTTCCATTTTAGAATCTTGATAATTGCCCATGCCAAAACCTAAAACACTCAAAAAGACACCTTCATCACGCTTTTTTTCTATCAATTGTACCAATGCTTCATCGCTAGAAACGCCGACGTTAAAATCTCCATCCGTTGCCAAAATCACTCGATTGTTGCCACCTTCGATGAAATTATCTTTCGCCACTTTATACGCCAAATTGATGCCTTCTGCCCCTGCCGTGCTGCCGCCAGCTTGCAATTTGTTCAATGCCGCTTTTATTTTGCCCTTATCCGTAGTAGAATTTAAGACCAAACCCGAAGCCCCCGCATACACAACAATAGCTATTCTATCATCTTTGCGCATTCGGTCGGTCAGCATTTTAAAAGCCTCTTTCATCATCGCAATATCATCGCCCATTGAGCCAGATACATCAATAAGAAAGACCAAATTCATAGGCGGTACATTTTCAGTATCCACCAATTTGCCTTGCAAACCCACCAAAGCCAGTCGGTTAGAAGTATTCCATGGGCAAGTCGCATACTCCGTATTGATAGAAATCGGATGCGCATCCGTGGGTTGCGGATAGCTGTATTTAAAATAATTAATCATCTCTTCGATGCGTACAGCATTTTTAGGAGGCAGCGAACCTTGCGTCAAAAATCGGCGAACATTGCTATACGAAGCCCTATCTACATCTACGCTAAAGGTAGAAAGTGGCTCATCTTTCGTATCCAAGAAATCATTCTCAATAATCTCGTCGTAGCCTTCGCCAGCCGTAGGTTCGGGCGCAGGTTCGTCTCGGTCCATTTCTTCAGCCTCTATCATCGGTGCTGCGTCATCTACGGCATCTGTTCTATAATCGCCCGATTCTGCGTTGCCACCAATATTATTACAACTGTATAAGAACAAAGTTAGGAAGAAGGCGTAGGCAGCCGTTTTCAATAATCGTTTCATAAGTTTACGTTTTGTTTTTGAAAAAAATCTAAATTTAAAAAATCCATAGTCAATAGGTTTTTTAAAAAATAGATAGATTTTGATGAAAATAAGTTAAGTCGCTATCACTTCATATTTTATGTATTATACTTTTTTTTGTTATAAAAATAGGTGTTTGTGTTTCTC
>CALOED010000183.1:0-3404 GCA_942492005.1 uncultured Saprospiraceae bacterium | reverse complement strand
TCCGATACTACAACTATCATTCGTACTTTGGCAAGCGCAGGCGAGGATTTGATAGAAATAGGAATGCCGTATTCTGACCCTCTGGCAGATGGCGAAACGATACAAGCAAGCAGCCAAATTGCTTAAAAAAACGGGATGCAGCTCGATATTATATTTTGCCAAATAGAATCCGCTCGCCAAGTCACGGACGTTCCTTTGATACTCATGGGCTACTTCAATCAAGTGATGCAGTACGGAGAAGTTGATTTTTTTAAGAAATGTAAAGCCGTCGGTATTGATGGTCTGATATTGCCCGATTTGCCGATTTATGAATACGAAACGCTGTATAAGGCGCATTTTGATACTTTGACTTAGGCATTAGTTTTTTGATAACGCCACAGACAGGAGATGAACGCATTCGCAAAGTAGATGAATTGACACGAGGTTTTGTATATATGGTATCGAGTGCTTCGATTACGGGTGGCACGCAGTCGGGCATTTCGGAAGAGCAGTTGACATATTTCAATCGCATCAACGATATGCAACTCAAACACCCTCGATTGATTGGTTTCGGAATTTCAGACCATCAAAGTTTTTCTACGGCTTGCAACTATGCCGATGGCGCAATTATAGGAAGTGCTTTTATTCGAGCATTGACCGAAAAGGGCGATTTAGAAGAAAAAGTGAATGGATTTGTTCAGAAGATTTTAAATTAAATTTTTTTATCGTCGTTCTTAAAATCAATCGGCTAGTTTCAATTCTGAAACTAGCCGATTGATTTTAATTCTATTCTAAAGTGACATAAATTTGGAATTCATTCTGCTTCTTATTTCGTAAAGATAGACAACTGCATTCCTGCACGCAATTGACTATGGTGTGTAATTCCATTCCACGACATCAATTGCTTCACCGTCACGCCTTCATAACGACTAGCGATTTTCCAAAGTGTATCGCCTTTTCTGACATCATATTGAATAGCTACTCTGTCCGTTGGCACTTCTTCTTTTTGGAGTTCTGCTGGCGCAACAGGTGCTTCCATATCGGCTTGAGGTTGAGCGTCTTTCGCTTCGTCTTCCAAAAAAACGACTTCATCAACAGGCTCTTCTATCACGATTTTTTTCGTTTTATAAATCACCAATTTTTGATTGACATGAATCATCGACGATTTCAACTTATTCCACTTTCGGAGATTTTTTACACTTACACGGTGCTTTTTAGCAATCTTACCCAAGTTATCACCTCGCTTTACTCGGTATATTTGCTTTTCTTTTTTGTACTCCACCCTTCTTTTTACAGTTGGCTCAGATGGCGCAGGCGCAGCCATTACGGTTTCTCCTTTCGCTTCGCCGTAAGATGCCAGTTTAGCTTTTGGCTCTAAGGTGTAAGAAGGCGACTCAAAGTAGTAAGGCTTTGCTTCGGGCGTTGTTTCTTTGAATGCCATCATATTAGACATCGGCAAAATCACCAAATAGCCTTCACTACTTTTGGGTACAAACCCTTTTTTATAGCTCGGATTCAAAAACTGAACGGTTTCCAAAGATGTTCCACTTTTATCAGCAATTTCTTTGAGCGTCATATTTTTGTACAACTTCACCTTTTCCGTGACTTGCAAGTCATATTCTGGAAATGTCGGATAAATATTGTGCAAATGATAGTAGTTCATGGTGTAAGCTGCTGCGATAAACGCTGGCACATAGTTGCGGGTTTCTTTTGGCAAATAACGAATGATTGTCCAATAATCACTCGAACCCGCCTTTTTGATGGCTTTATTCACCCGACCTGGCCCACAGTTGTAAGCCGCTATTACTAATAGCCAATCATCATATCTTTTGTATAAATCTTTGAGGAATCTAGCTGCTGCGTCGCTCGCCATATATGGGTCGCTGCGCTCATCTACGTATTTATTGATACGCAAATCGTACATTTTGCCCGTACCCGGCATAAATTGCCAAAGTCCTCCTGCACCTGCTGGCGACAATGCCTTTGGCGATAATGCAGATTCTATGATGGCTAAATATTTTAAATCCGATGGGATGTTGTGGCGAACCAAAGCATTTTCAAAAATAGGAAAGTAAATCGTGCTTCGGCTAATGATAGTTTCGGTAGAAGAACGTCTGCGCTGTGTGTAAGCTACAATGTGAGATTTCACAAGCTTGTTGAAGCGCATTGGGATTTGGTGAGATAACTTGTCCAGTCTTTCTTTTAACTCTTCATCCGTTACTACTGGAACGGATTTATCTGCATTTTCTTTCAACTTTTTTGCTTCTAAAGCATCCAAAGTATAGGTTTTGCCTCCGTCATCTTGGGCTTGTGCCGAAAATGAAATCATAAAAACCCCCAGAATCAATAAACAACTTAATAACTTCTTCATATACAAATGTAATTGGTTTTCAATGGAATATGGTGGAATAAATTTCTAAATCAAAGTATGAATTCAAAAAACCTACCAACTAACCCTATCCAATAATTGCTGCTGCGTTTTTTTTGCGAATGCAAAAATAATAGATTAGTTGTGTTGTGTATGCAAATCAGCAAACAATAACATTTTGCTAACATTATTTTGACCAATTCATTAGTCATTATTCACAAAGCAGCGAAGCGGCTTTGTCCATCTTCATTATCAGTTAGTTACATAATAGCATTTAGTTTTGTGAATAAAGTCTATTATAATACAAAATATATGTTAAACTTCATGATTAAGTTCTTTTGAAAAAGCCAATAATTCAGCTTCCTCAAATTGATTTGCAATCATTTGAATTCCTTTTGGTAACTTATTTTCATTCTGAATGGGGGGGCGAGATGGCGGGGTACACCTCACCAAATTCGCAAATACTGTATATATATCTGCCAAATACGTGGCGATAGGATTTTTTTGACTTTCTCCGATTTGGGGTGGAAAATTGGGTGTAGTAGGCATCATAATAAAATCATACGACTCAAAAATAGCCTGTGTGCGCTCGGCTATCAACTGCCGCACCTGTTGCGCTTTGGTGTAATAGGCATCATAATAGCCATAACTCAATACAAAAGTGCCTAGTATAATGCGTTTTTTTACTTCTTTGCCAAAACCTTCGGTGCGTGACGCTCGATATAAAGTTTTCAAATCATCTCCCGTTTTGGCTCTATAACCGTATCGAATGCCATCATAGCGAGACAAATTGGAAGAAGCCTCTGCCGTAGTCAATACATAATAAGTAGGTACTAGATAGTCCAAATATTCAAATCCTACGGGTTCTACGGTATGTCCTGCTGCTTTTAATTTTTCAATAAATCGCTCGGTCTCAGCCTTTATTTCGGGTTCGATGCCTTCGTGTTCAATGGCTTCTTTGAAATAAGCGATACGTTTTGTTGTGCTATCAGGCGAATATTTTGAATAAGCCACCACTTCTTTTTGCGAAACCGTTGCGTCAAATTCATCTGCCCCT
>CALOED010000182.1:0-2560 GCA_942492005.1 uncultured Saprospiraceae bacterium | reverse complement strand
ACTCAGCATGTTTTGTTCGACCATAATTGGAATGGTATTTAAGAAATTTAATGATTTCAAGATAGATACCTTTCAAGCTATCATTTACAACTATGTGGTCTGTGTGATTGTGGGTTCGCTAGTGATGGGCAAGATTCCGATAGAATCAGGATTTTGGGAATATTCGTGGTTTCCTTATGCTTTTCTTTTGGGGTCTATTTTTATCGGCACGTTTATTCTCATTGCTCGAACGGTGCAAACTTTTGGCATTTCTATCACTTCGGTGGTTCAGCGGATGTCTTTACTTATTACGGTGAGTTTTGGTATTTTATATTTTCATGAAGCAATTACTGTTAATAAAATAATCGGTATCCTTTTAGCATTAGCAGCGGTGATACTTGCAAGTATCAAAAGAGAGAAAGGTAAGGAAAAAATTGTTCGGAACTTATGGTTTTATATGCTGCCTATTGGCGTTTTCTTACTGAGTGGCGTTATTGAATGTATTTTGCAGTTCGTCCAAAACATTCACTTGACCAACAATACAGGACAATTACAATTCACTACTTTCCTATTCGGCACAGCAGCTTTTATTGGCGTTATCATACTATTTTTCAACCTTTTATCAAAAAGAATGACTTTTCGCACCCGTCATTTGATAGCTGGTATAGCTTTGGGTGTTCCTAATTTTGGTTCAATTTATTTTATTCTAAAAATGCTAGAGCAAGGTTGGGAAGGTTCTGTGGTATTTCCGATTAATAATGTTGGTGTGATTTTATTATCTACGGCAGTAGCTTTGCTTTTTTTCAACGAATCGCTTTCTAAACTCAATAAAATCGGAATTGCACTGGCAATAGTTGCTATCCTCCTGATAAGTATCTAAGACGGCAAACAATTCAACAATTCAACAATTCAACAATCCAACAATTCAACAATCCAACAATCAAACAATTCAACAATCAAACAATCAAACAATCAAACAATCAAACAATCAAACAATCAAACAATCAAACAATCAAACAATCAAACAATCAAACAATTCAACAATCAAACAATCAAACAATCACCTAAGCCTTTAGCTCTCTTGCATTTGAGCGTGCCAACATCACTTGAATAGCGAACACCATTATAGATAAAAGGTAGGCGGTCAATAGAATAAAAAAGAAGACCGCATAATTGTAAGGGCTACCTACGGGGTCGTTCTGAATCATGTCTATCAGTTTGTAAAAGGCCTCTAAAGATAGCCATCCCATCACGGGTATCATTGCGCCTGGAATAATCATTCCTGCCCAAAACGCCCATCCGTGACGATGCAGGACGAAATAACTCACGCCAGATGAAATAACCCCTATTAGTACAGAAAGTAAAAATTCAATTTTGAAATTGAAACCATCTGCTACTAAATAAAGGATACCCAATACAAATAATATACTGCCATAAACTGCTAAAAGTGCAGCCGTCTTTTGTGTATTCATTGCTAAAAGTTCAAAAAATTCCCTTTGTATTATCACAAATGTAACATTGTTTGGAATTAATTCAAGAAAATTTTCAAGAAAATCCGACTACTCTTTTGAGTTTCAAAATTATATTTTGCACTTTACATTATCATATAATATTTTTTATTAATTTTATAAATAAGGTATAGAGTAAGTTAAGCCACATTTCTATCCCAAAAACAAACACACGTCTATAAAGTCAATAATTTGATAAAAAAATGAATGAAAATAAAATTTTGGTCATAGAGGACGAAACCAATATTCGGGAATCTTTAGCAGAATTGCTCGAACTGAAAGACTTCGAGGTTATCACAGCAAAAGACGGGCAAGAAGGAATCGTGAGAGCCATTCAACACAAGCCAAATTTGATTATTTGCGATGTGATGATGCCCAATATTGACGAGCCATCAAGTCTTGCATTTGATTAGAAAAAATAAGTCCTTGGCTAATATTCCTTTCATTTTCCTTACCGCAAAAACCAATACGCACGATATAAGAGAAGGGATGAATTTGGGCGCAGACGATTACTTGACAAAGCCTTTCAAAAGCAAAGACCTCTATGAAATTGTCGATCAATGCTCGACTGGATAGAGGACAAAAAAGCGACCGAGTTATTCAGAAAAAAAGAAATGTTTTTTCGGACCAATTTTCGGACGTTGCCTGTCACGAAATCAATACGCCTCTGACAGGAGTTATTTCTACTGGACGTTTTTTTGCTGAACTACTTCGAAAAATTGCCGTCCAACGAAATAAAAAGTATGTTGAATATGATTGTCAATTCGGGAGAGCGATTGCACCGAATGTTTTATAATAATATACTTGGCAATCAAATATTGATGGCTCGCCTCAATAAAAATGCTACCCTTTTGGACAGGCTAAAAATAGGCACTACCCTTCAGGCAAAACCTGCTATTGAAAGTAAGGTGAAAGAGTTGGCTAGGCATTATGACCGATTTGCAGACTTGCGTTTTCATATTTCGAGCCTCGAAAAAGAATTAAATATTTCGGAAGAAAATTTGAAAAGAATCGTTGGTGAAATTATGGACAATGCCTTCAAGTTTAGCGAAAAAGGAACAACGATTAAGGTT
>CALOED010000181.1:0-7136 GCA_942492005.1 uncultured Saprospiraceae bacterium | reverse complement strand
TAATTCTTCGCCTCCAGCATACACAATCACGTCTGTTGAACAATCTACGCTGAATACTTGGATTTACATCGAGGTTGTTTTGCAAGAATTGGTAAAACCTTGCACGCCATCTTCTAACTCATAAGTCACCAATCCAAATTGAGAATTATCTGGCTTGAGGTTTTTGGCAATTGACCGATCCAAAAATTTAGAAGTCGTGTCGCTCGGATTGTTTTGAGGAGCTTCGGTGTAATGGATAAAAATCGCATCGACAAATCCTAGAAAGACGCATTAGGGTCGTCGTTCCATCTGAATATTTGCGAACGGTTAGACGCAAAACGTAAGAAGAAGATTCTGCGGTGTAGGGAAAGGTAATCAAAAATTACCGGATTTACCTCGTTTCGGCACTTATTTCGTCAATCCGTTCGTTTTCCTAATCACCAATTTGTATCGAGCATTAGAACTAAGAGGTTTTTTTAGCTTATACACATAGTTGGGCGAATTAGCGAATATACCTCCTTCTTTTTGTTAGCCTTCCAAATTGGCATCTACTCTATCCAATACAAAAAAGCTACCCGAACCACCAGAAACGGGTATTTCCTGCATTTCTACTATTATATTATTATAAAATAACGAATCAGGATTTTGTGCAATCAGCAACGCGCTGGTACTTTCATCCAAAAATGCCTTCTCTATTAGGATGTATTGAGCGGTATCTGAACCGTCCAACAAACCGTAAACTACGGTAATGTCTTTCCATTTTTCAGTCAGCTCAAATTCATTTGAACAGTTTTGCAACGAAACCGATACACAACAAGCTATAAGTAAAACAAGTATTTTTCTCATGGGCGCAAAATTAGCTTTTTTTAACTTCAAAAAGAATAGCACTCTCAAAATGTAAGGTATAAATTTTTGGAGTGTCGCATGGTTTACTTGAATGCAGCTTTTCAATTCGTGAATGCGCATTTTTCTTTTTGAATGAATAAATATCTAATTATAGACTGAGCTGTAAGTTCATTTTTAAGATAAAAAATTCATTAAAATTTTCAACATAAGTTTTATAAAATAAAAACACCACCCTGGCGGCTGACTGCCCACACCCCCCCCCCCGATGGATGTGTTTTGCACGACCGATATATGTGTATTTTTCATGGCGCATGCTTTTTCTTCGATGCCTCTCAAATGTAGGTATATTTGGGTTCGCATGGTTTCTTTGCCCTTTTCCGAGCGTATTTTTCTTTCTTTATATATATTTGGCTTTTCTTTGGATTTCTTTATATGACAACAAGACTATAATAATCTCATTGTACGTTTTTATCGAAAATAAACAGAAAATTTTACATACTCACCTCAAACCATTCTGCTACTCTTGCACTTTGCAGCTCTTTTTCGTTGGTCAATTTACAATCAAACTCGTTGGTCTTTTCATTGTATTGATAATCTTTTGACCACTTTTTGAATTTTTTAGCCATTCTTCGATGCTATCTAAAATAAAATAAACCTCCTGATCTGACATCTGCGGATGGATAGACATTCTTATCCAACCAGGTTTTGATTTAATTTGCCTTTATTGATTTTATTTTTGATGGCATAAGATGCTGATTTGTCTATATCCAACAAGCAATGCCCGTAAGGTCCAGCGCAAGCACAACCGCCACGAACTTGAATCCCAAAACGGTCATTCAATAATTTTACGCCAAGATTGAAGTGCAAATCATCAATATAAAATGAAATTACGCCTAGGCGGTGTTTTTTGTCGCCCGCTAAAATGCGGAGATTTGGAATATTTTCAAAGCGTTCGAAGATGATTTTTAGAAGTCTTCTTTTCCTTTTTTGAGCATCTTATCCATGCCCATTCTTCTTTTGAGTTTTACAGCAAGCGCAGCCCTTATCGTTTGGAGAAAAGGAGGCGTGCCACCATCCTCTCGTGCTTCGATGCCACTGACTTCATTAGGATTGTGATAGGCTTGTTCGTTCCACGGGTTCACCCAGTTAGCTATGACGCCCCCAGGATGGTCGGGTACTTGCATTTTTATAAAAAACACTTATTGAAAATCAGCACGCCCGGCGTTCCAGGACCGCCTAAGAATTTGTGCATCGACAAAAAAACAGCGTCTAAATGCTCCAAATCTTTTTGAGGGTGCATATCAATGGGAACATAAGGGCCTGAGCAGGCAAAATCTACAAAACAATAACCACCATGCTTGTGCATGATTTTAGCAATTTTGGCGTAAGGCGTTTGAAGTCCTGTGACATTAGAGCAAGCCGAAACGGAGGCGATTTTAGTCGTTCTATTTTTATGAATGCGCAATAGTTCTTTCAGATGTTTTAAATCTACTTCGCCTGTTTCGTCCATGTTGATATACTCAACGTCAGCTATCGTCTCACGCCAAGAAACTTCATTAGAATGATGCTCCAGTTGTGTTACGAAAACAATAGGCCGTTCGTTTTTATCTTCAATAGGTGTCCTATTTTTAAAACCTAAAATACGCTGAAACTTATTGATAGCCCCCGTCATGCCCGACCCCGTCATAATCAAAACGTCGTCTTCCGAAGCATTGACGTGATGCTTGATAATATGTTGCGCTTGATGATATGCTAAAGTCATAGAAGTTCCAGTAACATTGGTTTCGGTGTGTGTATTCCCAACATAAGGAGCGATATTAAAACGAATATTATCTTCAATTACGCTATATAGTCTGCCGCTTGCCGTCCAATCAGCATACACCATTTTTTTATATCCGTAAGGCGTTTCGATGATTTGGCTATGGCCAATTATTCTTTTTCTATAATGTGCGAAATGTTGTTCTAAGGTAAATGAAGGAGAAAGTGACGCTGTCATATCTTGTATTTATAGTAAAATAAGTGAAAGTGCAAACATATATTTATTTTTATAATAAATGAAAGATAATGCCTTTTATTTTATAAATACTTACTAAGTAGTTAATTATAGATTACAAAATGTGCTAATAAAGAATTAAAAAAGCCAAGACGTTTTCAAAACATCTTAGCTTTCTGAAAGAAATTCAATTGGACAAACATTAAAAAAAAACGTCTCTATATGATTTGGGTTCGCTGGAATGGTGGAATGAAGGAATATTGGCGATAAATAGCGGTAACTCATTTTTCAAATATTCCATTATTCCTTTTTACCAATTCTTTAAAACCAATCCAAATCATATTGAACCCAAAAACTACCCAATTCCTGCAAAACGAACACCGCTCAATTGATGCATCACATAGCTATAAGTGCTTAAATCATCGGCATTAAACTGATTGACATCCGAATAGCCGCAAGCACGAGCAATAACTTTTATCAAATCATTGGAAGCGGATAAGAAATTATGTAATTGTTGGGCCGATTTGTCAATTTCGATTCTAGCACGAAGGTGGTCTTTCATGGTAGCGATACCCACAGGGCAATTATTGGTATTGCAGGCTCTCATACCCAAACAGCCAATAGCTTGCAAGGCAGAGTTAGAAACCGCTACGGCATCTGCGCCTAGCATCATCGCTTTGGCGAAGTCTTCTGCTACACGCAGCCCGCCTGTGGCGACTAAGCTAACATTATTTGCGCCTACTTTGTCCAGATGCCTTCTGGCTCTTGCCAATGCCGGAATAGTTGGCACATTGATGTTGTCTCTCAAAATAGTAGGTGCTGCGCCCGTTCCGCCACCTCTTCCGTCCAAAATAATATAATCTGCGCCTACTTCGAGCGCAAAATCAATGTCTTCTTCGATGCGACTTGCTGCTATTTTGAAGCCAACGGGAATACCGCCACTCACTTCACGCACTTGTTGTGCAATGGCTTGAAAATCTTTAACATTCTTCAAATCAGGGAAAGTAGCCGGGCTAATAGCATCTTCTCCAGGTTTCAAACCTCTTACTTTAGCTATCTCTTCATTGACTTTAGCACCGGGCAAGTGTCCGCCCGTACCAGTTTTTGCGCCTTGCCCACCTTTGAAATGGAAGGCTTGCACTTTCTTGACTTTATCCCAAGAAAAGCCAAACTGTGCGGAAGCCAATTCATAAAAATAGCGTTCGTTGTTGGCTTGCTCTTCGGGTAGCATTCCGCCTTCGCCCGAACAAATACCCGTTCCTGCCAAGTTTGCGCCTTTTGATAAGGCTATTTTGGCTTCTTTGGACAGTGCGCCAAAACTCATATCTGATACGAAAATAGGCATCTCCAAGACCAATGGTTTTTTAGCATTGGGCCCAATGGTTACTTTGGTGCTTACCTTTTCGTGGTCAAGCAATGGGCGACGAGATAATTGAGCTGGCAAAAACTGGATGTCTTCCCACTTTGGCAAGGTGTTTCTATCTACGCCCATTGCTTTGGACGGGCCGTGATGTCCCCATTTTTTAAGTCCATTTTGTGCCAAATGCTTGATGTAATTGGTGTAAGGTTCGGTACTTTCAGGATGCGTGTCGGCATACGTACCGAGGTATTCGTCTCGTTTAAAAGGCTGCGGATGTAATTCTTCAAAAGCAATTACGTCTGCTTTATCTATATAAATGTTGCCATCTTTTAATACGGCTTTGAATTTATGCAACTGCTCAGAGTTGTTGTATTCGCTTACGCCTGTATCTACTCGGTAGTCCCAATGGTGGACACCACAGATTAAATTGTCTCTATCATCAATATATCCATCGCTCAAAAAGTGCGCCTCTGTGATGACATCTGCCGTACAGGACTGAAAAATTATCATCAAATCTGGTTATCACCAAATCGGTGTTTTCTACTAAAGCGTAAGCAGGCTGGCGGTCTTTTAATTCGTCGAAATGGGCTACTACAACTGGCGTGCGTAGGTCTGTATAAGTATGATTTTCCATAGATTATATGAGCTTTTTATAAAAATATAGGAATAACGGAAAGGTATTAATTTTATAGAACAACATTAAATTATTGATAATAAAATTATGTGAATACCTTAATCGTTTACTTTTTAGAATGTTAAGCATACAAGTTTAAGAATTGTTTCAAATTTTCTTGCCTTAGGTTTCGTTTTAGTCAATCGGAAGGCGTAAATTTTTAATAGAAATAAGCATAGTAATAATTATCATTTAGAAATTACGTTAAAGGGACTGGACTATTCAATAACTATCAAAATACTAAAAAATGCAACGACTACTAATGATTTCAGTGCTGCTATTATTAAGCACAGCGGCTTTTTCGCAAGATAAAGATACACTCGACGACGATTATTTGGTGGTGGCTTGGGATACTATTTACATGAATTGTGGCTATGTGGATAAGGCTGGCGAGTACGTTATTCCACAGGGTAGATACCCAATATGTATGACGGATACTTTCCGAACGTTTGCGGTAGTCTACAAGCCTAATCGAGGATTTGTTGGCATCAATCGTAAGGAAGAAATGCTTTTCCAGATTTTTCAATACGACAATGGGCCTGATTTCCCGAGTGAAGGATTATTTAGAATCACACAAAAAAACAAGCTAGGTTTTGCGAATTTAGAAGGAAAAGTAGTTGTAAAAGCTCAATACGATGCCGCTTATCCGTTTAGTGAAGGACTTTCCGCATTTTGCGAAGGCTGCGTAACCGAACGAATGGGAGAGCATAGTATGTGGAAAAAAGGAAAATGGGGCTTTATTGATAAAACAGGAAAAGTCATTATTCCAGCCCAATTCGATAACGTAGGTTTTGGATTTGAAAACGGACGAATAGAAGTAAAAAAAGGAGAAGAACGCTATGCAATTAATACAAAAGGTGAAAAGATAACAGAGGAAAAGAAGAATTAGAACGGTTTGAGGCGACTCAGAGAAATGTGCTTTTTTACAGAAGCACATTTCTTTGAATACTCTCATAATTCCCGTCGAGAGTATTCAAAAAAGTGTGTCAAAAAAAGTACTTAACTTTAATAAAAATTGACACATGGCAAAACGAGAAAAAAAGGGTTCAAATTTCGATTATTCGTCATTTGAAAAAGCGGCATTAGAAGGCTTACAACAAGGCAAAGGCTTAGTTGGGGAAGATGGAATATTAAAAGAGTTGATGAAACATTTGGTAGAAAGTTCATTGGAAGGAGAAATGACTTATCATCTTTCCCAAGAAAAAGAACGAGGTGTTTCCAATCGAAGAAACGGAAGTACGAAAAAACGTGTACGAACGAATATAGGCGAAATAGAAATTACGCCCCCACGAGATAGAGCTGGCAGTTTTGAGCCACAACTGATTGAGAAATGGAATAGACAGCTTCATAGTGGATTTGATAAACAAATTATAGAATTATACAGTATTGGTAATTCTTTAGAGGATATACAATCCCACCTAAAACGAATGTATGGAGTAGATTTGAGTACAGGACAATTGAGTGCGATAACAGAACAAGTAAGAGGGGATATTGAAAAATGGCAAAAACGGCCGTTGAAAAGTTTCTATATACTGCTTTATTTAGATGCGATACACTTTAAAATTAGAGAAAATGGACGAGTTATCACTAAAGCGGTTTATACAGTTTATGGGGTAGATGCTGATGGCTACCGAGATGTGCTATGTTTATATGTTGGTCAAGGTGCAGAAGGAGCAAAAGAATGGGGACGAGTTTTGGAACATATTCAAGATAGAGGAGTAGAAGATGTTTTGTTCTTTTCGGTTGATGGTTTATCGGGTTTTAAAGAAGCCATTTTAAGTGTTTATCCCCAATCTATCGTTCAACGATGTATTGTCCATATGATTAGAAATTCTATCAGATTTGTAGATGATGTGGATATGAAGGCTTTAATCAAAGATTTGAAACAAGTTTATCAAGCCGATGATGAAGCTCAAGGTTTAGATGCTTTAGAGCGTTTTGAACAATTATGGAATCATAAGTATCCTGAGATAGGCAAAGCTTGGCGAAAAAATTGGACAGAATTGACTGCTTTTTTTGGATATAATTGGGCAGTTCGACGTTTGATGTACACGACCAATCCTGTAGAAGGGCTTCATCGAATGCTTCGTAAAACAACCAAAACTAAAGGAGCTTTTGTTTCTGAAAAGGCACTTACTAAAATTTTATATTTAACTTTAGACCGTAAACAAAAGGTCTGGAAAAAGAGAGTTCATGCTTATAAAGCTATCCAACGTAATCTTGCAAGAGAATTTGGTGAACGGTTTGAAAAGCATATCAAATCTTAAAATTAATCTGACACACTT
>CALOED010000180.1:0-15797 GCA_942492005.1 uncultured Saprospiraceae bacterium | reverse complement strand
CAAATATCCAAACGCCCTTGCAAACCGTATTTTTCAGAATAAAAAGAAGGTTCGAGATAGCAGTCACGGGGTTCGATGTCGTTGCCTCGAAAACCCGTCTTGACCATAGTGCGCAAATGCGAAAAATGATTTCGAGATTGATGATAAATATCCTTGATTTCGGCATCCGTAAAAGTGGTGAAACCGATGGGATTGTGGCGAAATACTTGTGGAAATATTGCTGTAAAATCCGCATTGGAATCGCTCATTAGCTCGTCGAGCAAGAAGTTGGCAATGTTTCCGACCGTGAGCGGAATGGAAGTATCATAAGGCAAAAATTTATTTAATAAATACAAAAACGGTTCGGCTTTGTATTGCGAAAAACAGTTGGCAATAGCCGAAACATCCAGTAAATAATCGGGTTCGGTCACGAAAATACTCGGATAGTACACGCCCGTTTCGTCTATCGAAATATCCAAAAGATTGAGCGTAACCTTGCCTTTCCAAAGGTTTTTAACGGATTTTATCGTAGAATTGAAAAATTCATTCACGCCCGTTTCGTTGTACTTTACCTTCACCAAACCTTCGAGCATATCTTCATCTTGGCACAGCAAAATTTCTTCCTTTTCACGCACCTCTAGCACCATGACACGGGCGTAAGGCTTAAATTCGACGGCTTCGATGGGCGATTTTTTATAAAAACCATCTTCGGGCAAGATAGCCGCCAGCTCGGGCAAAACCTTCGCCTGATAGACTACTCGCAGCGTTTCCGCCAATGCCTTTAGTCCCAGTTGATAATAAACCGCCTCGAAAGGTTGGTTTTTATACAAGACGTCCTTCACCTTTCGCCTGAACTCATGGACGTACCATTGCACTTGCTTCGGCACATTGAATTTGTGGCAAGCAAAGGCGATACGGGCAAATTGCGTTGAAAATTGCAACTTTTCCTTTTGCGTGATAAACAAAAATATCTTGTTGGAAACATTATACAACTCTTCAAACTTCACTTGCTCTTCCAGTTCGTAACCGTGTAGTTTGTAGATTTCTTTGAAAAATATATTGGCAATTTCTTGATTATTCATTTACAAGTTGGCAATTGGCAGTTAGAACCTGCCATTTTCTGATGAAATGTGTTTTTTCAAAAATACAACTTTTTTGTTAGACCAACAGGCGAACACAACGCTAAGTATTTTGTTATTTTAAGGTCTAAAATCATAAAGCATAGATAAATTTTGCTTACGTAAGAGCAGGTAAATAGAAATCTGTTGGCACTGCTTACCGCAGGCAGGTTTTTATCCCGTATTCAGCTTGCTGAACAGCAACTTAAATTTTTTTTTTAAAAATGACAACACCAACGAAAACCATCAGCATTCTCGGCACAGGCTGGCTAGGCATACCTCTAGCGCAACACTTGCACGCACTCGGCTACAGGGTAAAAGTCTCAACGACTTCGCATCCAAAAATCCAAGAATTGATAGAAATAGGCGTAGAGCCTTATTTGATACAAATTTACGATAGGTTAGTGGGGATGAAGGGGGAAGATTTTTTTGAAGCGGAAATCATGGTCATCACTATTCCGCCGTCAAGAGATATAGCATACACCAAACAGCAATATGAAATCATAGCCAATTTGATTGAAAAAGGAAAAGTGCAAAAAGTGATTTACACGTCTTCCACTGGCGTTTATGGCGATGCAACAGGACACATCGATGAAACCGTAACACCGAATCCAACTAGAACAACAGCTAAAGGCTGCTACTTCGCAGAGCAAACGCTTCAAAATACCAGTGCTGATGTTACGATATGTCGATTGGCAGGATTGGCCGGCGGAAAGAAGAAAACAGGGCGATTCATAGCTGGGCAAAAGGATGTTCCTAGAGGCAATGCACCTGTCAATCTAGTACATCAAGACGATTGTGTATTGGCTATTACACAAATCATCGAAGGCAATCACTGGAACGAAGTCTATAATATTTGCGCCGATTTTCATCCTCCTCGAAAAGTATTTTATCCGTTTCAAGCTCAGAATAATGACTTCACGCCACCGACTTTTGCAAAAGATGAAAATAAGCCAACGGATTATAAAATCATTTCCAATGCTAAACTCAAAGCAGATTTGGGTTATGAATTTATTCATCCTGACCCGATGATGTTTTAGGGAGTGAGTTGGTTGAAATGAAAAAAGCCTTCTCGATGGAGAAGGCTTTTGAAATTGTAGTAGCGAGAGGGAGACTCGAACTCCCGACCTCAGGATTATGAATCCTGCGCTCTAACCGGCTGAGCTACCTCGCCTTTTTTAGCGAGTGCAAATATAGGATTTTTCATTTTGAATACGCAAACTTTTTTCCTCAAATTTTATTCTAATTTCAAACTATTTTAAAAAAATGAACAGAACAGAAAATTTGAGCCGCATTCGACTTACTTTAAATCTATCAACGGAACAATCAACGCCAATTGAAAAGTTCCAAAATGAGGTTTTACGTCCAATTTTAAAATTTCAGAATGACTTGTTGATTCATATCTTTCAGCAATACGCCATTAAGCGAAAATCTAAATTTGCTTTGAAATCAAAAATCGAACAACAACAGTTCATTCAACAAAGTCTGACGAAAGACCAACGATTGAAACAATTGTTTTTGGGCGTTGTCATTGGGCATTTTACAACTGATGAATACAATACGTATATATCAAATGAAAGTGAATACAATCGTAGAATGACGACAATGCTTATTCAGAGACTTGATAATCAATTGATATGAAGGTCAAAACGCTTTCTCTACTTAGAAGCCTTCTCAATTGAGAAGGCTTTTTTATCGCTAGAGAGTCGAGTAGATATAAAAAGTGGTAACAGTCACTAAGGGCTGCCAGTATTTATTTAACATACTCTAAATCTAAACAAGAGGTGCTTTTATGACATCAATGCACTCACTATCTCATCCAAACTCACCGCATCATCCTCTTGGGTGACTTTATAAGCAGCGGCATAAGGCGTTTGCTCTGCCTTAGGGATTTGGAGCATTTTTTCAATATTAAATTGATGTATGCGCCCTATTTTTTGAGCTTTTGATAGCTTTGGATTTTCCACTTTCACGCCATCAATCCACAACTCAATAGGCTCAACGACAGGTTCAATCAATTTAGTAATAGCTTCCTGTTTTGCTCTTAGAGCATCATTAGAAGCTGCTTGATGGAAGGCAACTAAATCATCAGTCAATCTAACCACTAACCGATATAGCTTCCCGTCACCTGCTTTTCTACTTCTTTCTTCAAAAGAGAGTTTATCGTTTTTACTAGCTACTTTTATCGACCGAATTTTTTTCAATTCATCCAACATTGTAAAGACTTCGTCTAACTCATCTCTAAAAACAACACTTCTCAAATTATCGTGGGATAACTTATTCAGTACAATTTTTTCAAAGACGGCATGACGCTCAAAGGGCGTAAAATCCAAATCAAAATCACGGCAACAATCTTTTAAAGCTCTAAATAGCTCATTGAGCTGGTCTTTTAGCTTCACTTCCTTCCCATCTGATTTTAAGATATATTTGGTGTTGCCCAATATTCGTTTTATCTCTCGCTCTGCTGCTTTTCGCTGATAGTTTCCACAACTCGGATAATCTTTTATCTCAAAAAAGGCTTTTGCTTTGTCATAATGATTGAGGCTTTCCGTCAAAATGGTTGGATTTTTATATTCGCCATTTTGTTGAAATCCATTTTCGTATAATTCAAATTGCTTCCAGTTCGATTGATTTCGATTGGGATATACCTCTATCATCTTAGCGACTAAGTCATACAATTCCCTTTCGTGTGTCAAAATAATCATCTGATAATCTCTTAGCTGCTCATTATTCAATATAAAATCGAAAAACAAATAGCGATTAGACATATCCAAACTCATCAGAATATCGTCTAAGACAAATATTTTTAAACCCTCTTCCATTTTTAGTCGCTGTTCAAAATCTGCAAAACGAATAGAAAATGCCAATGCCGTCAGTCGAGCTTCGTTTAAAAATATCTGTGGTCGCTTGATGATTTCATTGTCGTATTTAATCTCTATACAGACGCTGGGAGGTTTGAAGCGATAAGGGCGACTATCAAAATCTATCTCAAAAATATGCTGTGACATTCCGAATGACACTTCTAAATGTTCTATCTTGGTAAATTGCTTAAAATACTCATTCATACGACGCAACAATCGCAACAAACGGCTATTTATCGCAGCATTGAAGTCTTCTAATTCCTTCTCAAATTCTCGAAATGGCGCAGAACTCCTATCGACTTTCCTACGCTTATTGCCGCTAGTTTCGTAATGCTTAGTGGGCAAGAGGCTCAACTCTCGCTCCAGTTTTTTATATCATTCCTCATAGCTGTATCGCTTGTTTTCATCTGCCACCGCCTTATAGCTTACAGAATCTTCCTCTTCCTCAAGTATGTGATAGTTGGCTTTTAGCTCGGTATCTATCCAAACGGGGAAAAACTCACGCATCAAGATTTTGATGATATTCGCTTCTTCGCTATCCGCAAATTGTGAAAAATTCAACAACAAGCGATAAGTCATAAATTCACTCAACAAATACGCTTCTTGAATGATGGGCGACTTTGCTAATTTGCCTTGCTCAAAGCGGTGTATGCGGTCACTTTCGGCAGGTGCGTCCGTTTCTATTTCTATAAAAGTAGCTACTGTAGCTTCTGTAAAGATATTCTTTACCGTTTCGGCGGACTCTCTACTGAAGTACAACTTTACATCGTCTAGCTCCTGAGTGCTGCTCTTGAATAATAGTTTCAATGCTTTGTAGAGCGATGACTTACCGCTGCCATTTGTTCCGAATATCAAGACATTGTTACCTTCAAAATCGAATTCGGTAGCGTCTTTGTATGCTTTAAAGTTTTGTAGCCTTAGCTTTTTTATTTTCATCGCAGCCTTATACTTTTTTATTAATCAGCTTCACTTCCTCTACTCTGGTGTTTTGCAATATCAATCGATTGCGGATTTCATTATGGGAAGACTGATACTGCTCATAGGCTTTTTCGATAATCGCTGCCTTGTCTGTATCGGCTGCTCCTTCGGGGAATGGCAAAAATGTAGCACCTACCAAATCCAATATATCCGCCTTAGCTGCTCGCACGCTCTCTTCAAAATACAACTCATACACACATCCATTGATGACTTTTTCTATTTCTTCTATAATATGGGTGTTCGGTACGTATTTATCGACTTGCTCTCCTGCTTCGTGTAGGTATAGGATGTAATCGACAAGAGGTGATATGATTTTTTCTTTTTCTGTTTTTATTAATGGTATTTCTAATAAAGGAGCTTTATCCAATTGAAAATTGATGCCTTGCATTTTTCCTTTATTTTTCAACCAAAACTTTATACAATGAGAATTAAGAATGCCTGTAAGGTATTTTAAGTTCATGCGGTTTGTCTTGATTACATTAAAAGTTTGTAACACGTAAGTATCAAAAAATGAATAACTAAAAGTTGGTATATTACATTTTCTTGTACAGATTATTTTTTTACCAAAAAAATAATTTTCATTCCTTGGTCTATGCAATCCGTAGGGTTTATTACTTGAAGTGATAACACTTTCAAATCTATCTAAATGATTCTTTATGTTAGGATATTTATGAATCCTTTTTATAACTTCTTTAGTAGAATAAATTATCCAATTCTCATTTTGATTGTTAGTCCAATAGCGATTTACTTCATTCGTTGAATACAATGGTTTGATTATTCTATGTTCATTGGCATTTAACTTTAAGTTTTCAACTTCAAATTTCTTTAATACAAATATGCCTTCCCCAACAGTATAGTTCAAGCCTAATTTTTTTTGATTTTTTTTATTTAAAAAGTCTTGTGGAGTAACTATTCCTTGAGCTACTTCTTTTTCACTTAAAAAAGTATTGCTGTTATTTAAAATTTCATCTAATACCAACTCTTCTACACTTGAATTAAAAGATATAGTACTTCCATAGAACTTACCTGGCTGCATATCAAAATAAAATCGTTCTGCGTTTTGATTATTATTTTCATTAAACTCTAGGAAAATAGATAGCTGTTCTTTGGTAATGTTACTATTTTTAAGTTTTGAATACTTTACCTTATAATTCTTAGAAGGTTTTGAATTTTTAATCACATAAATCATAGTTTGAATACCTGCCGATGTGAAAACTTTATAATCTTCAAAATCAGTAAACGTTTTTATTTCTACTTCGTTAAGAACTTTTTCTCGTAGTTTAGATGCACCTGCACTTGTAATCCAATTATTTTGGGCTATAAAGCATTCTACGCCATTTTCTTTTAATAAATCTAATCCAATACAAGCAAAGCCATACCAAATATCCATTTTACCTTGATAATATGGACTTTTTCTAAAACCATCAAAGGCATTTCTATTTGTATATTCCTTAATATAAGGCGGATTACCAATAACAATATCAAAACCATTTTGACTATTCAAAAGAGGATTTAAGACATTTGGGAAGTCTAATTCCCAACTGAAGTATTGAAGCGGTTGGTCATTATCGAGTAGTTTTTCTAACTTTTTGATATTGTTATTAAAAGTAGCTACGTCCAATTGAATGATGGTATTTTGCTTCATTTCTTTAGTCGTAGGCATTAAACCTCCTTTTTGAGGATTATTTTCACGGTATTTCTCTCTATTAAATTTTAATTGATTAAGGAGAATATTAATTTTGATTTGTCGGATTTTATCGCTTAGGGTCTTTTTATCGTTACTATTTGCATCAAAAAACTGGCGTTGCAAATCTGTAATTTCGGTCAGTCCTCGACGGATATTTTTAATAAAATCTCTTCCTGTACCGTAGCTATATTTCTTATTCCAATCTATTTGTAAGGGTTCGCCTTCAAACATAGGCACGAGCGAATTGCCGACTACGATTTTATAATCCAAATTCGGCAAAGGTTTAGGTTTTTTTTCATCTACGATGAGAGATAGCCAAAATCGTAATCGAGCAATATCGACTGCGCCTTTTTCAATATCAACGCCATAGATGGAGTTTTGAATGATACTGGCTTTTATAGCGGAGTGATAGTTGTCGTAGATGTGTTCATTGTGAAATAGTTCGTTCTTGTTGCGTCTTACAAAGTCGTGTAAGATGACTTTGAGGTCAAAGATTTCACGAAGCAATCCCATCGGAAATGCGCCTGAACCGATGGCTGGGTCACAAATTTTGACTTCATTTAAGAATAGGTCAATTTGGTCGGCGTGTTGTTTGATGAAGTCATTTGCATTTTTATTAATCACAAAATCCTCAATGTTTTCTTTTGCTACATTGTCTCGCTTATCGGCCTCCATAAAAGAAAGCTGTCCTTTGGCTTCTTTTCGGTACTTTCTTTTGTCGGTCGAGAGTTGGGTTTCGAGTCCTGAGAGTTCTGCGCCCATCGGTACATCGAATACATTGAGTTTGGTATTCAAATATTCAATCAGCGACTGCTGACACATATATTGTACGATTTCCTTTGGCGTGTAAAATGCTCCTTTGTCTTTGTTGTCTTCTAATAGGTTTTCAAATATATTACCCAGCATTTCGGGGTCAACGGCTACGACGTGGTCGTCAGGGCTATTTTCATAAATGGTAAAGTTGTAAGAATTTAAGAAGTCAAAAAGGTATTGAAAATAATGTGGCGGAAAAGAAAGCAGGCTATAGGCTTCTTTTTCAATTTCAAAAAGTCCACCATTGAGATAAGGAATTTTGACGATTTCGCCATTCGGCATTTTAAAATCATCGTTTTCTCGCTGTCGGTTGAGTGTGTCAAAAAAGAGTTTAGCGAGGAAATTGGGATAAAATCCTTGGTCTGCTCCTGCTTTGATAAAGTAATGTTCTAAAAAGTTGTGGTCACCATCATTGTATTCAGTGCTAGAAGCACCGAGCCAGCCTTTTTTCTGTACGAAATAAAGAAAGACAATGCGCCCGAGCATTTTTTTGACAAAATCACGTATTTCTTTATCTGTTCTGAAAAAGGTAGCTTTGCTTGGCAAATCGTTTAAGTAATCGACCAAAGGTTGATAATGTTCGTCTCTATATTTGTAGAAAAACTCTTTAGAAAGTGCCTCAATCGCAAAGGCTTCAAAGAAGTCATCGAAGGTAAAATTCGATGTTCGCAAGACTTTAAATCGGTCGGATGCAGTGCGGTGTTCCTCTGGTGTACCGAATATATAGGTATAGCGTTTGGGATTGGTTTCTTCTCCTTCAAGCTCTTCAAAGAATTCGCTTCCCAAAGTTTTGCTAATGAATGAGAATCGCCACTCTTGCTTATTGGGTGTATGAAAAACACAAAGTGCAGCCTTGATGCTGTCTTTTACGATGAGTTTTTTGATAATCTCATTGACCTGTACTCTGTTTCTGTCTATTTGCACTCTATCGCTGAGAGTGACTTCATATATGGGCATTAGTTCGCCATCAGATGTTACGAATGTACCGATTTGAAGGAGTTGTTGGAAAGTGTGGCGTTCTGTATCGTTGAGATTGTCGGTTTCGTCCACATCCAACAAGGTGTCTCTTAGGCGTTTGGAGATGCCTGCTGATAAGTAAGGTAAGACTTGACTTTTCCAACGGTTTCGGTCATAGGCTTCTTGGAATATTTCTTTGAGCATTTCCATTTGGTTTTAAGTTGAACTAGGTTATTTAAAGGTTTCCGAGAGTACAATCATAGGGCTATCAATAATTGGCATTTCATTATTTCTTTTTTCTCTCAATTCTTCTAATCGTTGAATTTGAGCAATCGGATATTTTGATAAAATTTGCTGTAGTTCTTGGATTACGGCAGCTTGTTTCATTTTTTTCTTTTTTTGTCTAGCAGCTAATTTAGCAACTTGGAGTCGAAATTTTCTAAATATGCCTTTATAAATTACAATTTTTGCGGTTTTTATTTGCGTTTCAAAACTATCAGAAAACAAGGCTTTGTTCTTTTTTCTAAGACTGAGCAAGGCATCCAATAATCCGATGGCTTTTCTTTCTTGAGGGGCAAGATTTTTCTTATCGTATTCGATGTTAAAGCTATTGATAACGGTACTATTATAAAATAAGTCAACGGCTTTAGCCACCCATTCAAAATGAAGTGGAATAAGGTCAATGCGTTGCTCTTCTGGCTGTGCTTCAAATAACTGAACAGCGATAGAAAAGGTGATTTCTTGGCAGCTTGAGGGCGTGACGAAATAAAAGGCATCTTTTCGACCATTACGAATATAGCATAAGCAAGCCTGTTCAAAAGTCTGTCCAAATAAATGTTCAGATAATTTGGACTTTATAGCAGTGAATCGTCCTGTTCTGCTTTTTAGCGGTAGTTTTTCTATCCGTTTAAAATCTTTAGGGTTTTCGTCTTTGAAATTACGTAAGAACTCCAAACGCATCATCATTTCATTTACCTCTTCTTTGGCATTCAAATCGCCCAAGACATTGTCAATCAACTCCTCTTGCTGATGATAGACTCTATTGTCTTCTCCAAAAGCAGCATGAAAGCCTTGTAGTTTTTTAAGAGCTGTTTGGTTGAGTTTGATTTTATCTTCGGATTGCCCTGTTGGGTAGAAGTTATACACAAAAATTTCCTTAGCTGCTGTACCCAAACGATTGACCCTGCTCATGCGTTGCATGAGTCGAGTAGCATTCCACGGGATGTCATAATTCAGAATGACATTACTCCTGTGTAAATTGATGCCTTCTGCCAATACTTCGGTAGTAATGATGATTTTGAATTTATCCTCTCGGTCTTTTTCTTTATAATTAGCATCAAAATTTCGTCTGATGACATTATATCGATTTTTTTGATTTTTAGAACTCACATCCAAGATGTCTTTACGCCCTTTTTCTACGAGTTTAGCTTTTAAATACTCGACGGTATCCATCGACTCTGAAAAAATAACCAACTTCCCTTCAGGATTTTTCTCGGAAAGAAAGGTATTTTCCAATTCTTCCATGAATTTATCCAGTTTAGGGTCGTAGTTGATGGCTCTCCATTTATCTGCCAATTCATCCAAAATAGCTTGGTCAGCCTTTAGGTCTTCGATAAAACTTGACGAAAAATCTTGAGCGTGATAAATGGCATTATTCGGCTTTTCCTCACTGATTTCTTCTATCTTCGCTTCTATCTCATCTTCTTTGCCTTCGTTGTAATATTTGTCAATATTTAAGTCAGGTGCGATGTAAATCTTGTCCGCTTCAAACATATCAATCATCCGTTGATTTTTGGCTTGAAAACGAAATAAGGATTTTTTAAATGCAAAAAAGCTACTTTCTAATCGCTTCACTAGCTGCGTTCTCATAATTCCTGCTAGTAGTTTGGAAATCAAAACAGCATTATCATACAAATCGTGGTATTCTTCATTCAAAAATTCAATCGCCCGATAGCGGAAGTAACCCAGCTGATTCTCAAGGACATCGACCGTGTCAATAAAAAGTTGGTTGAGCGGAGCGTCAAAATAATATTGAATTTCAATTGGTTCATTTTCCTTAGGAAAGGTCATACCTTGTTCTTCAATGTCTTTTTTGTATCGTTCGATTTTTCGTATATCTGACCGAGTTCGTCTAATGACCACTTCTTTAAAAACCTGGTCACGAATCGGTATATAGATATTTTTTACTTCTTGAACCAACTCAGCGTGTGTCAGTTTTTTCTTTTTGAGTTTTTTGTAGGCTTGGATTTTTGGAAAGAAAAATGATTGTAAATTAGGAACGCCATCAATGGTTGATTTGCGAGCATCTTGAAAAAGGTAAATTTGATTAGCAATATCTTCTGGTCGATTGTTTAAAGGCGTTGCCGAGAGCAGCATAATTTTTTTACGCCTGCTTTCATCATTACCCAAGCGTTCACGAGGTGTTTTAGAAATCAGCTCTAATAAGGCATATTGTTCAGAAGTCGTATTCCGAAATTTATGCGATTCATCGACTACGATTAAGTCAAAGTCTTCGGGATTGCCGTAGTCATAGTTTTTTCCATCAATAATCTTGTGTAAACTCCCGTTAGTAACAAACTGAATGTGATTCGTCAGCCCGAAATCTTTAATAGTAGATTTCCAATTTGTTGCTAATGCAGGAGGATAAACAACTAGAACCTTTGTACCATAGCCATTGTGCTGAATGTATTTTTTAATAATTCTAATAGCCACAACGGTCTTCCCTAACCCGACTACATCTGCCAAAATAAAACCATTGTGTCGCATCATTTTATTGAAACCATCAATAACGGCATCGGCTTGATATTCTAAATTAGTGTAGCCTTTGGGCAAATTATTATCAAATACTTCATCTCTGTCCACTGCCTTCCCAAAATACTCAATAAGCATTTTGATATACAGTTCGTAAGGTGTGACTTCATCATTGATGTAGGATTGTTTTTTGACGTTATGCGCATCTACGGGTAGAATTTCCGTAGCATCTTCCCATAACAATTCAAACTCATCCAAAGCAAATTTTACATTGTCATAATCCTTTAGTAGGACGTTAAACTCATAGTTGGCAGATTGTGTATTTTTTCCTCCTAAACCTGCACTTGTAAAGTTAGAAGACCCAGTGATTACATTACCAAACGTATGTTCATTGAAGTTCTGAGGTCTAAAAATGTAAATTTTAGCATGTAATTTACGACTACCGCTTGCTCGTATTTCAATTCGCCCCGTTGCTACATCTTCTATAAATTGAATAATGCCTTCTTCTACATCTTGACGATAATTCGCATTCGCAATATCTTTTTTGACTTCATTGAGAAAGGTAGTTTTGGTCAATTCTTTATCCTCAAAATACATTCTCCCTTGCTTATTCGCATTTTCAGTTAATCTATCTACATTTATTCCGACCAAGATTCTAATCTTAGGAATTGTTTTCAATAAATGTCGCATTTGAAAATAACCCGAAGCTCTAAAATAGCCTACCAGCGCATCAAAATTTTCAATTTGATTGTGCGAAATTACACCTTCAAATTTCTTATATAGGCTATTTTGTTCAGTTCTATTCGTAAAAAACTTTGTACTCATCAGGTTCTTCCTTCATATTTTAAATAAATGTCAAATGTAATTATAATTACTGATTTGTAATAGGTGGTGGCGTGATGTCTGTTGTTGAATTTTGTGTTTTTTATTTATCGGTTTTCTGATATTGAATGATAGTGTGCTATAATACGAAAAAGCCATAACAAAACACGCTGTTTGTTACGGCTTTTTTAAGTATTTGAGAGTAATTACCTAAAACGGTACAATCTTAAATTTTGCATTAATGTCAAAGAACTGATACAACTTAATGTCGTTTTAGCTGTCCCAACTTACCGTCGCAAGTCAGGAGGGATTTAGGGAGGTTTTCGAAAGTCTAACGCTCCTTTCGTCTAAATATTTATGGGTAATCGATAGGGTTTTAGACCCAAAGAGATAAAAAATCAAGACTTCGTAGAGGTCTTAAAATAAAAAAAGGAAGCCTTCGATTGCTCGAAAGACTTCCCCAATGTACTATGACAAATGAATGTTAAGAACAGGAATAAGCCGTCTTAAAATTCATTAAATGTCATTTGTACGAAGTATTGTGCGCCTACCGTAGGTAAGCCGTAAGCGGTGCGGTATTGATTGCCAAAAATATTAGACCCACCCACTTTGATGCGGATATTGGTTTCTGGCACGTCGTAAGAGACTTGTAAATTCGTTACATTAAGTGTAGGAATTTCGCCTTCTCCGAATGTAGAACGCCATTGAAAGGCTTCTGCCCAGCGGTGATTGATAGCAAAACCAACGCCACGATAGATGTTGCGATTGCTCAATCCGAGGTTGAAACGGTGTTTAGGTGTATTAAAGCCGGGAATGTCACTTTCTCTCATGCCTTCGCCGAGTGTGTAATCAGCGTAGTTGTAGTTACCCGTGAGGCGGAAATCCAAATCCAGTAATAAGTCAAACGAGAAACCAACACCTTGCGAAACCACATCGCCCGGAGCATTGGTGTAGAGTTGGAATGCAGCAAAGTTGCCTAGTGCCAAATCCTGCACGCCCGATAGGTCGGAAGTGTTGCCCAATAGCGGATGAACCACCGTGGTATTGGTAATAAAATTGGTATATACGCTTCTGAAATAACTCAAATCTATAAACAAACGCTTATTGAAAACGCCTCGATAACCCACTTCGTAGGTAGAAACTTGCTCGGGCAAAATAGTAGCTATGTTGGCTTGCACCAATTGAGTTGGGTCGCCCGTTTCGCTAAATTTTTGTACAGAAGCGGCAGTATAAGAGTTGTCATATACGTTTTGCCCCGTAACGGTTGTTGTACCCGATACGGTATCTACGGTAAAAGGTAAGTCGATAGAATAGTTATTAATATTGTCTTGCGTGCCGCCCAATAGCTTGAGTACACCGATGTTTAGGCCGATGTATTGCGCCTGATTATCGGGGTTGCGGAAGCCTGTGTGGTAAGTCACACGGAAGTTGTGTTCCTTGTTTTTGCCAGAAGAATAGACCAAAGAAGCTCTAGGCGTGATTCTGCCGTCGAAATTGACGTTTTTGTCGTATCTGACGGAAGCGAGCAATTGCAAACGCTCGTCTTTCAAAAAGCCTTTGGAGGCTTGCGCATACGTTCCAAACTCATTGATATTGATAGGCGCAGTAGCGTCATTGAAGAGGTTGCCCTCGGAGTTGAGTTGGTAGCGTCTGATGTTTGCGCCGATTACAAAATTCACCGCATCTTTGAAAAGTCGGGTAAAATCGTACAACCCATCAAAATGATACAAACGACTCTTATCAATAATTTGCGAACCTGTAGCTAAGTCAGAAAGGGTAGAAATACTATCAAACATATCTTGGAAAGGTTGCGTGCCAGGTATGAGGCGGTCACGGTCAGCGAAAGCTCTCGAAGCGGCATGGTCGCCTGCCCATGTTGGATTCACTTGCCCGGTGTATGCGCCCAAATATTCCGTAAACCATTGTTGGTCAGATTTCCAGGCACGGTTGATATTCCAAGAAAGGAAACGCATATCGTAAGACCTGCCCGCATTTTCATGTACGCCATAGCCTCTCAATACAAAGTCTTGCCCGTTGATTTCGAGTTTGAACTGTCGAGCGGTTAGGTCTTTGAAGGTGTATCTATTGGTAGCTTGAAACTGGGAATTGCCATATCCAAACTTGTATTGTCCGATGACTTCTACATTATCCGTTAGGCGGTAATGCAAAGACGCATCGAGTTTTACACTTTCCGAAAGGTAATCGGTCAAGTCTTTTTCTTCGTATCCCGTGCGGGCTATGCGCACGGTTTGCATGCCGCCGTTCGGGTCTGGAATATCAAAAGAACTCACGATTTCGTCGCCATAAATATTGACACCATCATAAGCAGGATTGACAAATCTTCCTTTATTCGGATTGATTTGATTTTCAGAATCTGCGTCGGAGTAGTCTCTGGCTTGCCAATCTGCGCCTCGCATATAGGCAGCGTTTATCTTCAAAGCCACATTGTCGCTCACGGGTTCAGCATATCTGAACGCCATTTCTACGAATGGATTAGTGCCGCCAGCGTCGCTTCTAGTTACGCCATTTTTGATGAGTCCGCTCAGTCCTGTATAGTCAAATGGACTTTTGGAGTTCATAAAAATAATGCCGTTGAAGGCATTTGGCCCATAGAGTGCCGAAGATGCGCCCGAAACGACTTCTATTTCTGCCACATCCAATGGAGAAATACCAATCATGTTTCCGATAGCGAAATTGATACCTGGAGGTGCATTATCCACACCGTCTATCATTTGCACCATTCGAGGGTTGGCAATAGAAGCGAAACCCCGTGTGTTGATGGATTGAAAATTCAAGCCTGTGGTAATCATTTGCACATCACGCAGACCGCTGAGCCCTTCGTAGAAATCGGCAGTTGGCAAATCTCTAATTTGGTCAATGCTTTTTTTCTGCACGGTCACGGCAGATTGTAGTAAGTTTTCTTCTTTTCTGACGGCTTGCTTGATGAAAGGCGTTGAAAATTCTTGCTTAGTACGTAGCCTTACATTCAATACTTGATACTCTTCAGTAACGTCGTACTCTCGTAGCTCGTAGCTTACCGCAGAAAAAATCAAAGTGAAAGGCGGCGCTAGGTTGATACCAAAATTGAAGTTACCTTCTAAATCGGTACTACTACCTACTACTCTACCTTTTACAATAATGGTTGCGCCCACTATCGGGTCGCCCGTAATGGCATCTCGCACACTTCCGCTCACTAAAGTTTCTTTTTGTTGGGCAAAAGTACTTATACTACTACATAAAAATGCGAGTAACAAAACATGGATTAAGGAAATTTTTTTTGTCATAGCTTCTTAAATTTTTGTAATGTCTAAAGATTGTACATTGTTATTTTTTATAAAAAAAGCCTTTTGAGTGAGTGAAAAGCCTTTTTTATAAAAAACTACTTTTATTCTCTTTAAAAGCAGCACATTACAAATATATAATTTTTATAATATATTTTGAATAAATCAACGCAAATATAGTTTTTTTTATAATAAATATAAATTTTATTTAATGTGAAATATTTAAAAAGATAATGGCTAATGTCTATTTATTGGCTTTTTGCTTAGTATAGAAGGAAAAGTAAGGCATAAATATTCTTTTTTTAAATGTTTCCAATACAAGAGATTTTACCGTATATTTGAAAGATAGGAATGAATTTAGCAGTAACTTTGGTGCTTCTAGCCCATAATATAGAATAGAAAAAACGCAGCAGTAGATGAAAGTAGATGTATTAGCGAATTTAGAAACTTTACTTCACCATCATGAAGAAGTCAATATTCCTGGAATTGGTATCATAAATACACGCCAAAATGACTTTTCTATTGATAGAAGACAAGGTTTGATTATTCC
>CALOED010000179.1:0-11364 GCA_942492005.1 uncultured Saprospiraceae bacterium | reverse complement strand
GACTCACGGCGCCGGATTTCAGCACGGGCGTAGTCTCTGGCGATTTCTCTGTATGGCGGCTGCCGAAGATCCCCCGCGTATCATCCCCCGATCTTGCAGCGCTTGGAACTCCCGCGCTCTCGATTGTAGCGGATAATGAATTCGTCGGGACCGATGGTGTTGACGTTTCCACTGGCTCTCTTGCTATTGGTCGCTGGTATAAAAATGTCTGGTACGATACGGTAACACACAACGAGTGTAGACTATACAAACGGTCAGGCATACTTCCGGGCGGTGAATGCCAGAACGCTACGACGACAGGTTCCGGCACGGTGATATATCACAGCGCGTGGTCAATCCTGAATATTGGAAGAGACTACGAGAACAACTACACGGTACACGTTCGCATTTCAACGCAGGAAAACAGCGGGCTCTTACGTCTGTCGGTTTTGGGGGCGTGTTCGATGCGAAGTCCCTGGTGTTGAATGTCACGGACATAAACGGAGACTTGCATGGCAGTGGTCGGTGAAATGTAAAGTGCATGATCAGCTATCGATCAGCAATACCAGAACATCCGAGCAGTACATGGACACGGTGTTGCAACACGTGGACTATGACTACGACGTATCAGCAGGTGTTTTCTACGTGCGTTTTCCACCTATGTCAGGGACGCATCGACAACGATCTGCCCAGGAAGATACTTCCTCGGTCAATTCACACTCCCGAAAGAAGCTCATCCCGATGGTGACTATTGGGTGAACGGGCCTGATACCTTGCGATGGATCAAAAAGGCTCACGGATATTCTCGACACGATGAAACGAATATCTTCCGGGTTCGAGTCCACGACAGGTGACGGCGGGGCGTGGAGTAGCTTCCATTCTGATGACGACACTACTACAACACCGCGAAGCTCCACAGGGACCGGAGGCACGACGCTTACAATGTCGGTATTGACGGTCTGTATGTCATCGCACAGATGAATGTCGCAACGGGCGTGCTCGAACAAGCTCGTTTTTTGACCCTGATTCTGGCACGGTATATTCGATGAAGAAAATGGTGTCGCCTCTCAAGTCATCAAAAAGATCTGCATCTCCGTTCGGTCTTATCGCGCACGAGAATAAACGCATCGAATGAAAGATATATCGAGTTTTCGAGTACTTGAAGGAATCCGATACGAAACTTGCAATCACTTGATTACTCGGACGTTGCTTACGAAGTGGTATAAAACTCATGCCAAGAATGAACTCGCTGATGACAGCGTGAAAGTCCCTACGTATCCAGCCGGATCCGATGTCACGAAGGGAACTTGGCAGAATCTCAGAACTCTATTGCAATTTGATCAACTGTTTTGCCTTGCGAACAACGCGCAGAACACAATATGAATTCAAACAGTCGTGGCAGTTAGGCGTTCTGGATGTGTCCGACGCTATCGCGGTGAGCACTTCGTCACGGTCTGATTTCTTCGGGGGCGATTCTGGACACTCCACCAGGGATAACCGGGAACACGGCGACGAGTACCATATAGCATCTGTGCAATCATGCCACGAAGTGACGGCGCATCGGCGACAGCGGACCCGGGCAACGTGCCTGATTATGGCGAACACTACGGATCAACGGGAGTGATCTACCCGCCGACGAACTCTCCATCGACTGACCTGCAATACTGGACATTCGCTGAGGTCATGGCTTGGGCGCTTGCGCATTACATGTGGAACGTGATTGCAAAAACCGACTTGGTGACGCTGGTACGTGGAAAAGGCCTATTGAACGCAATTGTGATAAATGACACAGAAGATAGCCAAACGGCTTGGAATATTTGCTTGAAGTTACGTGATAATGGACTTTTGGCAAAACCAACTCACGGCAATATTATTCGCTTTGCACCGCCATTGATTATGACGGAAGAAGAACTGCACGAATGTTGTGATATTATCGAAAAAACAATTTTGGAATTTGAAGTATAGAAAATAGGCAAGACAATCGTAACAAGAAAACGATGAATAGCTTATGGCGTTTTAAATTTCAAAAAAAAACAACGAAAATACTAACATAGCGCAAAATATATTAAACCCTAATTATAAAGTCGGCAAACTAGGATTCGGACGCAAAACGTCCGAATCCTAAACTTCAACCGTTTCCGCCCAGCCCCTATTGTGTTTCAAAAAAATCAGTACCGGTTACTTATAATATCTATCATTTGCGAACATCGCTGCGCCAATAATGCCAGCGTTGTTTCTAAAATGAGCCACTTCAATCGGCACATCTATCGACAATAAATTTTTGAATTTACCGAATTTCTTACTAATGCCGCCACCGATGATGATATGATTGGGAGAACAAATTCTATTCACGTGATTGAGAAAAAAATCAAAGCGAGCAGCCCATTCATTAATTTTTAAGCCGTCTCTTTTTCTGGCAGAATCTGACGCATAAAACTCAATTGGCTCGCCGTCGGTGTGGTACATTCTACCCAACTCAAAATTAGGAATCAGCTTGCCATTATAAAAAAGACCAGAACCCAATCCCGTGCCGATAGTAACAACTATGACCATTTGGTTTTTACCTTTGCCCGCTCCGAGGCGCATTTCTGCTACTCCTGCCAAATCCGCATCGTTTCCCACAAAGAAAGGCAAACCTTCGCAGTGCTTGCTAAATAACTTATCTACCTGTACGCCACGCCATTTGGGATGCAAATTGCTACCCGATTTGGCTTTGCCATTTACAACAATAGTAGGCAAACAACAGCCAACGGGCCCATCCCAATTGAAATGCTCCACCAACTCCTTCACTACTTTTGCCACAGCTTCTGGCTCGGCAGGTCGAGGCGTAGGAATGCGGAAGCGTTCTGTTTCCAATTCCCCCGTTTTGGTGTTTACAATAGCCGCCTTCATGCCCGAACCTCCAATATCTATACCTAATAACTTCATATCTTTTTCGCCGTAATTGTGTTTTGATTGAATCGGACAAAGATAAAATTTTCTAATAAAAGAAAGAATATGATTTGGGGATAACTGTAAGATTAAAATCCTTTACGGTATCAAAAATCAATTAAATTTTATTCCATCTCGGCGAGCATTTCTACTATGATATTTTCAATATACTTGGATAAAAGATGAATAGTAGGCATTTCAAAAATGCGATTGAGCGAAATGCTCAATTCAAAAGTCTCATTGATGCGAGCCATAATACGAATTGCCAAAAGCGAACTGCCGCCTATTTCCAAAAAGTCATCGTGGATTCCAATACGAGGAATATTGATAACTTCTTCCCAAATTTCAGTCATGATTTCCTCAAACTCGGTTTGTGGCGCAACGTATTCCGTAGCCGTATTAATAGCCAAAGTATCCAGAGCCGTCAGGGCTTTTCGGTCAATTTTGCCATTGGCAGAAAGCGGAAAAGTATCCAATGCTTTAAATCGAGTAGGAATCATATAGTCGGGTAGGCTTTTCGCCAAAAAGGCTTGCAATGCTGCGGGCGATACCTCCGAAGAAGTCTCAAAATAAGCAACAAGGTGTTTTTGCTGTTGGTAATTATTGATTTCGGTATAGCCTATTTCATCCATGATGCGTTGCACTTCTTTTTCATCAATGTATTCATTGATTTCTTCGAGTGCGCCTTCTCTGGTTTTGTCGCCTACTCGCACATCCCAGCTATAAGGAAACGAATAATTGCTGTATCCTTCTTTGGTTTTATGAACGTGAATGCCCACTTGATTGATAAGGCAATTCGTCGAGCGTCCGGTATCCGTTGGGCGTTCCCACGGCAATTTTTTTTCTAAATAAGACATCATCTCATCCATGCTCACGTCGCTATATCTATAAAAATCCAAAAACTGAACACGTTCAAAAATATCATCTTGGTCAAAAATATGAGAAGTACCCAATGCGATATTGACGGCATCTTCGGTGCGATGATAAGCCATTCGAGCCTCCAAAATGGTTTGGTCTATCTTTTCAATATCAAATTGATTGTTCCAGAAAAGCTCTTCGGTGAGTCGAGTTTCAAAAAATTGACCCCTTGATAGTCCTGTGATGATATAAGGAATGTTTTTTTCGAGTGCCAATTGAATACTCAATGTATAAATGGTTTTGAAACAACCATTACAAACATTGGAATAGCGATGCAAGCTATCCACAAAAATAGCATTCATCGCAGGCGTGCGCCCAAAAACATGGTCAACGCCCAAAGCATCAACTACTCGACGAATATTGGCTTTAGCTTGTTCCGATATATAACCATTGTCGAGCGTAAAAGCGAGAACTTTTGCACCCATTTCTACTAATTGCGCCAAAGCATAAGTGCTATCTTTGCCGCCGCTCAATAGGGCAATACAATCATATTCGCCTTTAGGCTGCTTTTTGAGTTGGTCAAAAATTCGTTTTAAATCACGTTCTGTTTTAAAATAAGATTGTACTTTTTGTTGATAGCCCTCAAAGGAATGGCAAAGCTCGCACACGCCTTCTTCATCAATTTCTACATTCGGATAATTGGACGGCAAACCACAGCGAGTGCAATTTTCTACTGCTGTTTCGGTATGTTTTTTTTGCTCAACTAGCTCTACTACGCAGTTTTTAATCTTAGGATGTTTCGAGATTTGAGCTTCTATTTCACCTAGTTCTATTCTTCGCCCATCCATTTTGATTTGAAAATCCTTTCTTCCCAAAAACTCAATTTGCCCTTCGCTATTCATGCGAGCCGTATCGCCTGTTTTATAAAGTCGAGTATTGACATCAAAAGGATTTGAACTGAATTTTTGAGCTGTCATTTCATCCTGATTCCAATATCCTTTGGCCAATCCGAGACCGCTCAAATAGAGTTCGCCCACTACGCCTTCGGGAACAACATTCATGGCATTATCCAAAATATAGGCTTGCATATTGCTGATAGGTTTGCCTATCGGCACAGATAGTTGCTGAATATTGGCATGAAATAGCGAAGCAATACAACCGACGGTAGCTTCTGTTGGGCCATACTCATTATAAATAGCTAACTGAGGGCCAAACTCTTTATGAGTGGTGTTTGCCAAAGATGTTTTAAAATCTTCACCGCCTACTATCATCGTCTGAATGCGGCTATCGTGTCGTTCTTTGCCTTGCAAAAGCGCAAGATGGGCAGGTGTTAATTTGATAAAATCAACTTGATTCTCTTCAACCACATTCAAAATTGCCAAATCTGCTTTTGAATCTACTTCTGGATAAATATGAATCGTACCGCCAGCGACTAATGGCAGAAAAATAGAAGTTATCGTCAAATCAAAACCCACCGTCGTGAATAGCGGAACGGAAGGTCGTCTATCTCCAATATAAGTGTTTTTTGCCCAATTGATGTAGTTAGAAAGCGATTCGTGCGCAATGCTCACACCTTTGGGCGTACCCGTTGAGCCAGAAGTATAAATCATATAAGCCGTCGAATCCAATTTAATCGTATTCGACAAGTTTGTAACGGGCAATTGACTGAGTTCGGCAGACTTATTATTGATATAAAAAGTAGGAATATCATCCATATTCATGCAAGCCGTCAATCGGTTATCGCTAATGAGTAAGGCGGCTTGACTATCTTCAAAAATGCTAGCAACCCGTTGATTAGGGTGCGTACTTGGAATGGGAATAAATGCAGCACCCGATTTTAAAACACCTAAAACGGCTACCATAAAGTCAGGCGAACGCTTCAAACATACGGCTACTCGTTGCCCTTCGCCTATGTTTTTAGCATTCAAATAATGGGCTAATTGATTCGCTTTTTGATTAAATGCCGAATAAGTATAAGTCGTTTTACCTTCGACCAAAGCGATGGCTTCGGGCTGATTTTGGGCTTGCTCTTCTATTGTTTTTAGAATGGAATGCGCATGATTTACCGTTATTTTATTTTGATTAAAATCAATAGTAAGTCGCTTAACTTCATCGGGAGTAGCGATGGGAATAGCGTCAATAGATTGTGTTCTATCTTCGATAAAAGCATCCAAAAGGGCTAAAAAATGCTGCGGCACATCCTTTCTCTGCCGAGCATTGAACATATTGGCATTTAAATCAAAATTCAACTCAATGCTACCAGAACTATCAAAATCTCTTACTTGCAATCTCAAATGATGTCGAGGGTCGCAATGGTCAGGATGCACCCATTCTGATGTGGCAGGAATATCATTGAAGTCAGGGAAGGCGGCGTTGATATAATTTAAAATGACATTGAAACGGCGACTCAAATCGGGCGAAGCGGCTCCAGGTTGAGCGTATTTCAAAAAGCCATTGGTCTCTACTTGTACTTTTTTTAATAAAGACGCAAACGTTTCGCCTTCTTCTATATCGGTCAGCAATGGAAAAATTTCTATAAAAAGACCAATGGTGTTTTTGAAATCGGAAGAAGGGCGATTGTGGGCAGGTGAGCCAAAAATTAACCTTTGTTGTCCGCTCACTCGGTACAAAAAGCTAAACAAAACGGTAGAAAAAATATTGTATAAAGAAAGGTGTTGCGTCCAAGAACGGATGCCTTTTTCTTTGGTCAAATCTCGTAAACGTTGAGAACGCTCCAATCCTAAATCCAGTTTTTCCCTCAAAGAAAGGGTAGTAGGTTCAACGCCTTTTCGGGCATACAAATGCGGCAGCAGCGGGCTGTTTTCTAATTTTTTTTGCCAATAATCGTGAATGGCTTTTTTCTCAGGATTGTTGCGAGCTACTCGCTCAAAATCAATATAATCTCTAAAAGAGGGCAATTGAGGCGCATTATTTAGTTGTCCGACTTTTGCAAGCTCATAGAGTTTTGCCATCTCATTATAAATGACAGAGACGCTCCATGCATCCGTAGTCAGGTGGTGTTGATTAAAATACCATAAATAATCTTCGTCCGCCAATTTGACCAAAACCGTATCAAACAAACATTCCGAAAGGTTAAAAGCGTATTGTGTGCGTTTTTTTATCCATTGCTGCACGAAAGGTTTGTCTTTTGGCTCTTTTGACCAATCCAAAAACTCAATGGTATAAGGAAATGCAGGAAGGACTTTTTGCATCGGTTTTCCTTCAAAAAGCTCAAAGACGGTGCGCATCGCATCGCTGCCATCTACTAATTTTTGAAAAGCTGCCTGAAAATGTTGCGGCTCAATATTGCCTTTCAACTCAAAAGTCAATACCATATTATATAAAGGACTATTGGCAGTGAGTTCTTGCCCAATCCAAAATAAAAGCTGGCTTTGCGTGAGTTCCGTTTTTGTATTAAATGTTGGTAAAGGTGCAATATCCATTTAGGCAGATTTACGAGTGGTCAAATATTCTTCCATAGCTTCTATGGAAATAAAATTTTCAATGGTCATATCTTCGGGCGGAATAGTGAGATTGTACGATTTTTCGATGTGCTGAATCAATTTCATAATCGCCAAGGAATCGAGCAATCCGCTAGTGAGTAAATCATCATCTGGTGCAATTTCGACATTCCCTTTATTATTCAATATTTCTTCTTGAATGAATGCGGTGATATTTTCGTTCATGGTTTTATTTTTTCAAAAGTTGTTTGAGCGCAGGTCTATTGATTTTACCTGACGAAGTTCGTGGAAAATTTTGCAAAATAGTAATATTTGAGGGAACAGCATAGTCAGGAAGATGTTGATGCAAATAGCTAAGCAGTGTATTTTTATTTGTCAATTTCTCTAGATTCGGTTTCAAAATTACGGCCGCCTCAATGGTTTTATTTTCTGCTGTTTCTAAAATAAATGTAGCTGCTTCTTCTACTGCATTGTTTTCCAGAAGTTTAGCTTCTACTTCATCAAGTTCTACTCTATAACCTCTGATTTTTATTTGGCGGTCAATCCTACCTCCGAATATAAAATTGCCATCTGCTCGGAGTGTTACTAAATCGCCAGTGCGATAATAAACTTTTTCAAAACCCGTAGCAGTAGGCAATCGAAAAAGTGACTTTTCGGTAAGTTCGGGCTGCTGCCAATAGCCCAACATTCGAGTAGCCGAACGGATAAGTAACTCGCCAGCTTGCCCAACGGGCAAAGGCTCATTATTTTCATTGACAATGAGCGACTCTGTATTTTTCCAAACCTGACCCAATGGAACAGATTCTTCTGCTTCATCGAGCATTTTGAAATGATAATAAGTGCATTGATTGACTTCTGCCGGCCCATAGACATTGCTAAAAGTAGCTTGCGGCAATCGCAGCATGAGTGCCTTGAGGTGTTTGAGCGGAAAGGGTTCGCCACCAAATAAAATCCACCGCAGCGAGCCGAAATCTTTATTTTCGATGCCGCCTTTTAATAATACTTGTATCAGTGCCAATGGGACGGAATACCAAATGGTGAGTTGTTCCGCTTGGATAAGCGACGCAAGACTTGCAGGTAATTTGGTATAAGCATCGGGAACAATAACGGAAGTTGCGCCTACCAAAGGCGACGTAAAATAGCCCAAAGTAGAAATATCAAAATGCAAAGGGGCGTGTGTGCCAATTCTATCCGTCGGCTTGATTTGGTACAAATCGGCAGTGAGTTTGGCGTAAGCTAAGCCGCTATGATGCGAATGCACAATGCCTTTTGGCGTGCCTGTTGAGCCAGAAGTATAAATAATATAAGCTGGGTCGTGTTCTAAAATATTAACATTTGGCGGCTGTGAATTGCCACTAAAAACGGTTTCCCAAGGGATAGTTGGAATCCGCCAATCATTTGACAGACCAATAATTGCTTTGAGAGCAGTATCGCTATCTATGAGCGTTTCGAGTTTTCGGCGTTGTATTTTATTAGAAATCAAAAACGCAATACCACAATTTCTGATAAGAGATTGAATGCGGTGACTAGGGGCGGCAGGGTCGAGCGGCACATAGACTGCGCCTGCCTTCATAATGCCGTAAATGGCAATGGCAGATTCGAGCGTTCGGTTGAGGTAAACACCAATTCTATCGCCTCGCTGCACGCCGTTTTCAATGAAATAGTTGGCGAGTTGATTCGTCTTTTCATTGAATGTTTTATAATCCATTTCCGCCTTTCCACACCTGAATGCTATTCGGTCTGGAAAACGCTGGGCAGATTGAAAAATGATTTGTGGAAAGGTAAAAATCATGCTGATATCCAATATTTTTATTTTCATGGAAATTCATCCATCAAGTAAAGGCTTTCTCATAAAAAATGAAAATCGTCAGGATTTTTTTCTCTTTTATACCCAAAATATTTTTATGAGAAAGCCCTTTTATCATCTATTTACGAAGATAGTTGAGAATTAGGTTTTATCATTTATGAAATACCCATTTCTCTATTTTGCGCAAGCAAAACTTATCTGTGCTGAATAGTTGCGAGATTAATTTATAAGCCCAAAAGCCTTGAAATAATATTGCGTTGAATATCGGAAGTGCCTGCATACAACACACCGCCAACAGCGTCTCTCAAATCTCTTTCTACACCAATCAGTCATATAGCCATTTCCACCGTGAATGCGAATAGCGTCGAGGCTTGATGCTATAAAACTTTCGCTAAGGTATAATTTGAGAATAGCCGCTTCCATCATAGCAGATTTGCCCTGATTTTTGAGCCACGCCACTTTATATAACAGCAGTCGGATAGTTTCAATACGGAGTTTCATATCTGCGATGCGATTAGAAACGGATTGGAATTTGCCAATAGGTTGTCCAAACTGTTCTCGATTTTTAGCGTAATCAACAGATATTTCTAATTGCCGTTCCATTCTACCCAACTGACTCGCCAAAATGGTGCAACGTTCGTATTCCAATGAATGATGGGAAATGCTAAATCCTGCGCCTTCTTTGCCGAGTCGGTTATCTGTGGGGACAAAACAATTATCAAAACGTAACTCGCCCCACGGCACAGAACGCAATCCCATTTTAAAGCTGTTGAATTAAGGACAAAAAAGGGCGGGGGGGGGGGGGGGGGGGGGGGGGGGGGGGGGGGGGGGGGGGGGGGGGGGGGGGGGGGGGGGGGGGGGGGGGGGGGGGGGGGGGGGGGGGGGGGGGGGGGGGGGGGGGGGGGGGGGGGTGCCTTTTTCTGCAAAAAAGCACTAACACCCCATTTACCATATTTTGGGTTAGAATTAGCAAATACTAAGGCTACGTCGGCAATAGGAGCGAGGCTGACCATTCGCACTGAACCATTCAAAAATATAACCACCATCGCATTTCTCAGCCGTCATTTTCATATTGAAAACATCCGAGCCAACTTCTGGTTCACTCAAGGCGTGTGCTGCTATCCATTCGCCAGACACCATTTTAGGAATGAATTTCGCACATTTTTGGGCATCTGTGCCAAACTGCACAATAGGAAGTTGAACTGTCCACATTTGAGCATTGAGCGCAAAAGCTAAGCCATTGTCTTCGCAGCCATAACCAAAACCTTCCATTGCCAAAACGGCTTTGAGTAAATCAATTTCAGTGCCTTGACCGCCATATTGATTAGTAGCTGCAAAGCCTTGAATACCAAAATCAGCGCATTTTTTCCAATTCTCGTAATCAAAAGAAGTGGTTTTATCCAATTCTATGGCATTTTGATTGAGGTCTTTTTGCGCAAATTGGGTGATTCTTTGTTTCAATGCTAATTCTTCGTCCGTCCAAGAAAAATTCATTTTTAATGATTTTTTGTGTATTATAGAGCAAATTTAGATTAATTTATATCAATTTACGAATATGAATATTAGGTTAGAAAATCTGTATCAACAATGGTTAAATTTTTGGGTAGCAAAAAGCAGCGATTCCCAAAAAGGTAATAAGCTATTCTTTCTTAGAATTATATTCTTGATATTGCTGTATATGTTGTTGAATTATATTTTTAAAACCAATGGAAATATAGATTATAAAGAATATGCAAAGCCGATTATAGCTTTAGAATTTATAGAGAAGTTATTTACTAGCAAAAAAGGACTTATCTTATTGGTATTGCCTGCTTTGATATTTTTATTTTTGTTTAGAGGGCGATTGTGGCAGCGTTGGAGTGCTTTTCAAGGTTATCAATCCATTCGATTTATAGTTGCGTTGTCGGCAGGTTTACTTGCATGGACGTATTCCACCTACGATTTTAATTTTTTTTATAACCAATCTCACCTAATAGATAGAACCTTAATATTATTACTTATTCCATTGATATGGTGGCGACCTATTTTTCTTTTCCTATTTGTACCCTATCTAATGGTAGTGATTCATCAGTTTTCAATTTTAGGCGGATTTACGTGGACTATTCCTTCCTTCCCTATTCATATTATGATTCTTTTTTGCGCTTTTTACTTTTAAATTACTGACGAAAAGCCATCATATAACTGATTTTTTATTTTGTTTGGGCGTACTCTTTGTCTCTCATTATTTTAATTCAGGCTTTGAAAAACTAAATTTAGAATGGTTGAAGTATGACCAAATTTATTATCTACTACCAGCTACCTATCCGAATGGTTGGTTAGGTTTTTTGT
>CALOED010000178.1:0-11674 GCA_942492005.1 uncultured Saprospiraceae bacterium | reverse complement strand
TACGAAAGTAACGTATAAATTGACATACTACTCCATCATTGATGAATGGCGTATAGTTGGAAGTTTAAAAAAGAGACTTTTAAAGAAAAATATCAAAATAATGGAAGCAAATAATAGTCAAGCGAATAACGAACAGAAAAGGCAAGAAAAAGAAAAAGTTTAGCATCAAAGCGGCTTTTTAAGCGAATAGCATTGGGCTTTGTCTTATTTTCTCACTATTATCATCGGCGCAGTTGAGCGACGCTATAAAGTGCTGCAAAGATGAAATTATGGTAAAGGTGCAAGAAAAGATCAACAAAAACGTCAATGCTCAGGCGCGATACGAAGACGTTGGTTTGTCGCTATTTAGGAGTTTTCCCGATTTTAGCTTGCGCCTAAAAGGGCTTGAAGTGATGGGGAAAGACGAATTTGACAGGTTGAGATTGGCGGGTATCAAAAACTTTGATGTGACGCTTGATTTGATGTCCGTTATCAATGATAAAGACAAAACAAGCCGTACAAAGCATTAGCCTCGACGAACCAAATTTGTACGTAAAAGTGCTTAAAAACGGCAAAGCGAACTACGATATTGCCATTCCTTCTGGTAAAACACTTCGCCAACTACAACGGATACTTCCTCACTGATTTTAAATTGCAATTAAAGTCTTATTCCATCAAAAATGGCAACTGCTTACGACGACGGCACGATAGGTTTGATTGCTAAAATCGAAAATCTCAGCCACAAAGGCAAAGGCGATTTCACGTCTATGGTTTATGATTTAAAAACTCAAACGACTGCCAATCATGTCACTGTGGATTTTGAAGGCATCAAATACCTCAACCATGTCAAGACGGAAATTGATATGGATGTAAATATGGATTTGGAGAAAATGAAGTTTACATTCGCTGATAACACTATCCGAATGAACGCTTTGGAAATGAAAATGAAGGGTTTTGTAGCAATGCCTGGCGACGATATTGATATGGATTTAGAGTTGAGTTCTTCCAAAACTAGCTTCAAAGACTTACTTTCGATGATACCTGCGGCTTACACCAAAGATTTTAATAGTGTGAAGGCGAGTGGTAAAATGGCGGTGAATGGCAAAGTAAAAGGAATACTAAATGCTACTTCACTTCCTACTTTCAATTTCAACATTCTTGCCGAAAATGCCAATTTCCGTTATCCTGATTTGCCATTAGGCGTGAACAATATCAATCTAAAAATGAACGTAAACAGTCCAAGTAGCGATTTGGACAAGATGATTGTGAACGTTTCAAAATTTCATGTAGAAATAGATAAAAGCCCATTCGACGCTCGATTTTTGTTAAAAAACCCAATGTCTGACCCTTATGTAGAGGCTTATACTAAAGGCACAATTGTTCTTGATGATTTGGCAAAAGCCTTTCCGCTCAACGAACAAGGCATTGAACAACTTAGCGGCACGATAAAAGCAAACCTCGACACCAAAACCCGTATGTCATTCGTAACAAATGAAGAATACGAAAAAGTGGATATGAAGGGCGACTTTGCGGTGACGAACCTAAATTACAAAGGCGAAGGAATGCCAAAGGTTTTCATTAAGGATATGAAAATGGAGTTCACACCACAAAATGTAAAAGTGGATAATTTCGATGCACAACTGGGCAAATCAGACTTGCAAGCCAGTGGTACTTTGGATAACATTCTCACTTATTTTTCGGGTTCAAAAACGATGACGGGTAATCTTACCGTTCGCTCCAATAATTTCGATGCCAACGAATGGATGCAAGCGGGCGAACCTGCTCCTGCTGACCCCAATCAGCCTACCAAAAAAATAGAAGATACTACTTCTACCGCTGGTAGTGGTGAAGTTTTTGACAAGTTTGATGTCACATTAGATGCTGATTTTAAAGACATTACCTACGAGACTTATAATATTAAAAACACTGTAGGGAAGGGTCATTTTACGCCTTCTCGCATGGAATTTAAGCAATTGAGTACGCAAGTTGGTAAATCCGATTTTTATATTCAAGGCGTTTTGACGAATGTATTTGGCTATTTATTTGACAATGAAACAATGGGTGGCAGTGCGCTTTTCCGTTCTAAATTTATGGATGCGAATGAGTTGATGAAAATCACCGCTCCTCCTGCCGACCCAAATGCTAAAAAAGAGACAAAACCAGCAGCGGCGGCTGAAGTTAAACCTGCGCCAACGAAACCTAAAGATGGCAGCGAGCTTTTTGGAAAATTCAATGTAAATGCGGATGTAGCCATTGATAAACTCATTTTTGAGGATTATAAAATGACGAATATTTCTGGTATTGGAAATTTCAAACACGATATTTTTCAAGTGAGCAATTTCCAAATGCAGGTGGGCAATAGTGATATTAAAACGTCAGGCATCATCGAAAATGCGATTGATTGGCTTTTTTATAGCAATGAAAATATAAAAGGCGTGATTGATTTAGAGTCGAATTTCTTTGACCTCAATCAATTTATGGTGGCTGCGCCTGCACCTGCTACCAAAGAATCGGAGCAGTTGCCTCCGAAGCAGCCTTCAAGCGAAGCGGTAGAGCCTTTCTTAGTGCCTGCGGACATGAATTTTGTCATTCAAGCACACTTTAAAGAATTGCTTTATGATAAAGTAAATATCAAAAATGCCGAAGGTACGCTCAATCTCGAAAACGAAATGGTCAATATGTCGGGCATCAAAGCGAATGCTTTTGGCGGCATGATGGAAATGAATGGTAGTTATGATTCTAAAGTGAAGGACAAGCCAAAGTTTGATTTTTCTTTAGATATTCAAAAATTCTTACTGAATGAAGCCTTCAATCAGTTGAATACCGTTCAAGCAATTGCGCCCGTGGCGAAGTATGTGGATGGAAAATTTAATACCAAATTGACTATCAGCGGATTATTGGGCAAAGATATGTTGCCTGATTATTCTACGCTCAATAGTACGGGATTGCTCGAAACGTTGGATGCTGTGGTGAAAAATTTCAAACCGCTCAACGATGTTGCCAACAAACTTAAAGTAGATGATATTAAGCAATTGGCTATCAAAAACACCAAAAACTTCTACACGATTAAGGATGGCAAAGTCAAAATAAACCCTTTTGATGTGTCTTACAAAGACATCAAAATGAATATTGGTGGCGAACATGGTATCCTTCAAACGATGGATTACGATATTAAAATGACCATTCCGAGGGCTTTATTAGAAAAAAACAAGGTGACATCTGCCGCTAATGCAGGTATTGACTTATTGAGCGGACAGGCTTCTAAACTTGGAATTAACTTGAAACAAGGCGAAAATATCAACCTCTTAGTCAATCTTACAGGTTCTATTTCGCAGCCTAAGATTAATGTCAAACTTTTGGGCATGGATGGTTCGAGCGTTTCGGATGGCATCAAGGATAAGGTAGGCGATAAAATTGCAGATGCTAAAGCCGATGCACAAGCAAAAGCGGATAGTTTGAAAAATTTGGCCACTAATAAAATCAAAGCAGAGCAAGAACGTTTGCAAAAAGCAGCAGAAGCAAAAGCGGATAGCCTCAAACGAGTAGCAGAGCAAAAAGTGAAAGAGCAGACGCAAAAAGTAATGGACGATGCTAAGAAAAAAGCAGATGCCGAAGCTCAAAAACTAAAAGATAAACTCAGCGATGAAGCCAAAAAGAAGGCAGATGCCGAAGCTAAAAAGCTGAAAGATAAGATTGATGATGATGTAAAAAAGAAAGCAAAAGACGAGCTTGATAAACTCAAACAGAAGTACAATCCTTTTAAGAAGAAGGATAATTAGAGGATATTTTGATAAGAATTAAATGAAAGAAGAGTATCAGTGAGAGCTGGTACTCTTTTTTTGGTTTAGACATTCTACTTACTCATCTATTTTTATATGTTCGTACATCAATTACTTGATTTAAGGTTTCAAAAACCTAAGGCGATTAGTACTCCCTCGAACTAAAATACTGCTTAATATTCCCTTGATTTCCACCTTGCTATCGCTCAAAATTGCCTAAATATATTTTTTGGCACATTTTTGACTTATATATTATATTGGCAGGCATTGCAAGTCACAAAACACACAAATAGTGCTTTTTTATATATTTATGACTTTTTATATAATAAAAAACACGAATTTGAGCTTTAAATATGAGCCTATTTCCAAATACTTACGTATCAATAAGTACAACACTATCCATATTAACAAAAAAGGCCTAAACTATATTTCTTATGAACCATATATTAATAATGACATTTTTATTCTTTGCACTTACGATGCAAGCACAAGATATTGATGAAGACGTAATGATAAATAAAAGTGTCCCCGGATATATTATCAAAGAATCGGGAGATACTATAAAAGGCAGGGTAAAAGTACAGACTCGGTCAAGAAATCAAGTAAAAGTAAAATTCATAGCCGAAGGGACTTTCAAGGAAAAATCATATAAACCCAAACACTTATTGGGATATGGTTATCAAACGCGTGAAAACAATTATTCTAAGCAAAAAGTAGAAAGATACAGGCATTTCCTTAAAAAAGAAGCTGACCAACCTCCTGTTCCCTTTAGTTCAAAGCTCGTTTTTATGGAAGTGAAGGCGCAAGGCAAGGCGATATTGTATAGTTTTTATAAACAATCCAATTCTCAGGTAGAGAGTTCTTACATTCATTATTATTTTTTAGAATTTGCCGACGGTAGCCGTGAACGAAAAATCACAAAGGATGATTTCGATTGGGCAGTACCTGCGTTTTTGGAGGATTGTCCTAAAATATCTAACCTTATTGGCACTCGACTAGGCTACTCTAAGCTAGAGGAAATTGTCAGAATTTATAACAATTGCGATAATTACAAGATAGATGAATGTGGTGAGTGCGAGATAGAAAAACAAAAACAGAAACAAGCAAACGAAGCTGCAAAAGGTGCAAAGGGTAAAGAAAATGATTAATCAATAAGAAGATGACTAAGAGGCAGAAATCCTCTTAGTCATCTTTTCGCTCTGCATCCCACATTAATAATTCTTGAAAAGCATCCAACATTTCTGAAGTCTCTTTTTCGTCTAATTTTGCATTTTCGCATTTTTTTAAAAAAATATCTTTCGGTTCTAAATCATCCAAATTGACATGGTATTCATATTCTATTTCTTGCGAATAGATTGCCGTCATTTTCAAAATCAAAAGTTCCATTCCCCTCTCTTCGCACAGTTCTCGAATGTGTTTCTCTAGTTCGTATTGATATTTTTCTACTTTAACATCTGCCTTTATCCACGTTTTGAAGCGAAGTTCCGAAGGTTTTAAAAGTTGTAATTTTTCCAATACTTCTTCATAATTTCCGCTCACTTCTATCAGTTCTCTATACTTCGGCACGGGGAGTTGTTCTATTTTTTGTGGTGTTTTTCCCTCTATTTCTACCAGTGTCACAGATTTAGTCTCTTTACTTTCTTTAAAACTCAACGGAATCACAGAACCCGAATATCGAATATGTCGCTTGCCTCCTATCGGCTGTGCCGTATGAATATGGCCGAGTGCGATATAATCAAATATAGAAGGGAAGTCTTTCGCTGCAATATTTTCAACGCTTCCCATGTAGATATTATCTTGTTTTTCGTTGAGCGTAGATGCGCCTGTGGCATATAAATGCCCTGTGGCTATAATAGGCACATCCAAATTATCGTACTTTTTAAGTCGTTCGGCAATATCGTTATAATGGTTAATAATGCCTTTTTGGACTTGCTCAAATCGTTCCAACTCTGTTTCTCCTACAATGCTTCGCCTTATATCCTGGTCTCTCAAAAATGGTACGGCAGCCACTATTGCTTCTATTTCATTTCCATTTTTGAGTTCTATTATTTCTTTAGAAATGTCTTCATCTGCGCAGCCTACCACATAAATATTCAAGCCTTCCAGCAATTCGCTAGGCGCATTGAGCATATTGGGCGAGTCGTGATTGCCTCCTACTATCACGATGTATTTGCACGAAGAGTAAGCCATTTTAGCTAAAAACTGATAATACAATTTGCGAGCAGAATTAGTAGGACTTAGCACATCAAATACATCTCCTGCCACAATCAGTAACTCTACTTGCTCGCTCAATATCACTTCCAGTAGCCATTGCAATACCAACTGATGCTCTTCGTCTCTATTGTAGTTTCGTAGCTTTTGTCCTAAATGCCAATCGGCGGTGTGAAGTATTTTCATAAAAATAAATATAAATGTATTTTGCTTAAAATTTGGTCTTTTTTATTTACCTATCTCAAAAAATGAAATGTTTATTTCGTAAATGCTCTTTCACTTCATGACAAAAAAATGAAATTTTATTATTAAAATGGTGTCACATAATTAAAGTACCATCATTTATTAAGTGCGTATTTATTAGTCATTTCTTCTACTTTACTCTTCATCTAAAATTAAACATAGATACAAAAAATTTTGAATTGTATCATTTTATATATTAACTTTACCTTTAATATAAGAAGCACTTTAGAATACCGTGAATCTCTTAGGAGTAAAATCCTTAGCTTTTCAGTACCAATTCATTAACTATTATACTTGAATTTTTTATCGTGAATAAGTTACAATAATATATATTTTAAGCTATTGACCATAAAAATTCTAAAAAAAATTCAAACTCAAGATGAAGAAAAAAGTAATCACTTTTTCTATTTTTTGCCTCTTTCTCGCTCAAATAAGTACAGCACAAAAGACACCAACTTATAATTTTGAATTAGGTGTTTTCGCAGGCACGTCCATCTATCATGGTGACTTAGTAGAAAATCCAGCCAATCAAATTGCAGAAATCAACCCCGCTTTAGGCGTAAATTTGCGTTTTAATTATGGCGAAATCATTGCTGCCCGTGCCAACCTGATGTATGGTTCGCTTTCAGGTAACGACCAAAATGCTGAAAATCTTTCTCGACGTAAAAGAAACCTAAGTTTTCGCAGCCCTATATTTGAATTGAGCGTCATGCCCGAATTTAATATTTATAAATTCGTATTGCCCAAATCAGGCTACACCATTACGCCTGCTATATTTGCAGGAGGAGGCATTTTTTGGTTCAATCCGCAAGCATTCTACGAAGGCGAATGGGTAGATTTGCAACCGCTAGGCACAGAAGGGCAAGGCATACCAGGCAATCCAGATAAGTACAGTCGCTTTGCGGTGTCGATTCCTTATGGATTAATTGTAAAATTTGCATTGAGCGAATATACCACCATTGCATGGGAATTTGGTTATCGTTATACTTTTACCGATTATTTGGATGATGTAGGCGGCTTGTATCCCGATATGGATATGTTGGCTCAAACGAATGGTCTCAAAGCCGTAGCATTATCGGATAGAACTTCCGAATATACAGGTTTGCCTTCTAATCGCACTGCGGGTTCGTTCCGTCGTTCGTCTCAATCCAATGATTATTACGTCTTTTCTGGGTTTAGCATTTGCGTAAAATTAAATCCTAAAAAAGTCGAAAAGCCTTAGTCTTAATGAATAAATGTTTCTAATCATCAATTAGGGAATATCATTTTAAGAGTGAATATTTACTTTTTATTAAAAAAATGGTATTTTTTCACAATACAGAATAATCTATATTTATTCTAAAAAGCGAAGTTACTTTTGAGGAAGTAGTTTCGCTTTTCTATTTTTGTAGCATTATTCATTTTTTACAAAAAAATCTAAACGATGAGAAATATTGGATGGGCTTTTTTAGCCGTAGTGTTATTGGTGGCTTGTAATTCTAATAGCGAAAAAGGTGGCGATAGCGAATTGCTCGCAAAACAAGCCGAAGTAAAAAAAATACATGATGATGCAATGGAGTTGATGATGCCTTTGCAATTTTGTGAAGAAGCATTTGTGCCTGTTGTAGAAAAAGCTAAAACGGATGAGAGCGCACTCAAAGGGCATTCTTTGAAAGAGGTAGAGGGTGTTTTGGAGCAGGTAGAACGCAATTATCAGGCAATGAAGAATTGGATGAAAAACACGAAGGCTTTGGGCGATTTGGCAGAAATAGAAATGGACGATGAACGAAAAATGAAATACCTCGAGTCGGAGTTGCAAACCATGACTAAAATCAATGATGATTCTAAAAACGCCATAACGGCTGCAAAGGAATTGGCTAAAGATATGGGCATTGAAATTCACGGCTTAGAAGATGCACATAATCACGACGGACATGACCATGGCGATGAAGGACACGACGGACATGAACATTAGATTGCCTGACGGCAGGCACGCACGGATGACACGGATATGACGGTTTTTTTTCGTGCTATCTGCTAAAAAAAATCGGTTCAATATGATTTACGTTTGAAGTAGTAAAAAGTAGGTTTTAAGTTCACGTTTACTAGACTTTATTCACAAAACTAAATTCTATTACGTAACTAACCGATAATGAAGATAGACAAAGCGGCTTCGCCGCTTTGTGAATAATGCCTACTAAACTTGGTTCTCTGACAATTTGGTGGGGAAACTAAATTGTCAAAGAACCCTAAACTTTAGAAGTTTAGTAAACATATTCCCTCAAATGTTGATTTGAATCACCAACCTAAATCATACAGAGCCAACTCAAAGTAAAGTGCAAGAAAAAATGGTTCTTTGAAAACTTTTGTGGTTAAGACAATGGGTTGAAACCCATTGGAATACCAGATAAAGATCATTCCACAGTAATTTTCAGAGAACCAGATTTTTTAGACTGTAATCAAACAATCAAACAATCACAACAATCAAACAATCACAACAATCAAAACAATCAAACAATCAAACAATCAAACAATCACAACAATCACAACAATCACAACAATCACAACAATCACAACAATCACAACAATCACAACAATAACACAATCAAACATTTTATGAAATTCAAATATATTTATCACTTCGCTATTGTGTTGCTTTTTTCAGCTTGCAATGCTAGTGATTCGCAGGAAGGTATTACTGTCCATGAAAATGACAATAGAGCGGCTGACGGTAGTTTGAGGGTTTTAAACCCTAATACGCCATTAAGTGATTTTACTTTTTATAACCAAAATGGCGATACGATTACCAATGAGACTTTTAAAGGAAAAGTATATGTCGCAGATTTTTTCTTTTCTCGCTGCCCGAGCATTTGTATTCCTATGGCGAAGCAGATGAAGCGCATCTATGATAAGTACGAAAACAATAATCAATTGATGTTATTGTCTCACTCTATTGATACACGTGGCGACTCGATTCCTGTGCTAAAGGCTTATGAGCAAAAACTCAACGTAACGGCGGATAAGTGGCATTTCGTGACAGGAAAAACCATTGATATTGCTTCAATGGCGAAACAATATATGGTACACGTAGAAGAAGATGAAGATGCACCCGGCGGATACGAACACAACGGAATGTTTGTTTTGGTAGATGAAAAAGGGCAAATACGAAGTTTTTGTAATGGCACTGACGAAGAAGCAGTCAATCAACTCATGGAAGAAATAGATTTATTACTCAATGAAAAATAACATCATTTTATTCTTTTTTGCGGCATTCAGTTGGATAGCTTTTGATGCTTGTCAGTCGCAGCCTTATGCTCAAGGAGAAGCATTGTATTTGAATTTTTGTGCGTCGTGCCACCAGACTGATGGTGCTGCATTCGAGCAAATGATGCCTCCGCTTGCCAATTCTGATTATTTGACGTTGCACAAAGAGCAAGTCCCTTGTATCATCAAGCATGGCATGGAAGGCGAAATTACGGTAAATGGTAAAAAATATAATGCCGTAATGGGAGCTGCCGAAGGTCTGAAAGATGTAGAAATTACCAATATTATTAACTATATCAATAATTCGTTTGGCAATAAAAATGGTTATACCTCGCTGGAAGAGGTTCAAAATGCGTTAAAAGCCTGCGAGCATTAGCTTTGAATGTTTTTATTTTTCCGAATATGACGAGAATTTAGGGGTCCGACGCTTTGAAAGCCTCGGACTCCTAAACTTCAACCGCTGTTGTTGCCTGCCCGAAAAGCATATTACTTCTTCAAGCCAATTTCTCTCAATCGTTCGTCGAGATATTCGCCTGCCGTGATGGGTTCGTAAGCCAAAGGTCGGTCTTCGGTGACGGTACTTTCAAGACAAGTCAAATCCATATCAGAGATAGGATGCAAGAAGAATGGGATAGACAAACGAGGCAAATGCCACATTTCACGAGGCGGATTGACTACTCTGTGCGTAGTAGAACGCAAGTAATTATTGGTCAGTCGTTGGAGCATATCGCCTACATTTACTACTATTTCGTTGTCTTCTGGCATAATTCCCAACCATTCGCCTTGCTTATTGAGCAATTGCAAGCCGCCAGCCGATGCGCCTACAAGTAGCGTAATGAGGTTAATATCCTCGTGTTGTTCTGCTCGAATGGCAGAATCTGGCTCTTTGGTAATAGGCGGATAATGAATCGCACGAAGGATGCTATTTCCATTTTCAATTTTATCATCAAAATAATTTTCGGGCAAGCCCAAATATAAGGCGATGGCTTGCAGCAGTGCGCCTCCCGTTTGCTCAAAGGTTTGATACAGTCTTCTACCCAAATCCAAAAATGCTGGTTTTTCCGCTACTTCCACGTTCGGCATCACACTCTCCTGCCCTATTTGGTAAAACTCTTTCAAATCTGCGACATCTGATTGTTTGGCGTGTTCTTTACCAAAAGAAGTATAGCCCCGCTGTCCTGCAAGATTTTCTATTTCGTATTTGCGCTTAGTAGCTACGGGCAGACCAAAAAAGGCTTTGGCAGCAGCATAAAAATCATCAATTAGATCTTGAGGTACGCCATGATTGATAATTCCAACAAAGCCAACCGTGCTAAATGCTTTGCCCAAATCCGCTACAAATGCTTTTTTTTCTGCTTCGTTTCCATTTACAAATTTCGATACATCTACTGTGGGAATGACTCTTTCCATTGTTTAACGTTTTTCAAAACTAATCAGGCAAGTCTTGTTTTTATAAAAATAACGCTCCTTGCGTTCATAGCTTTAGTGATAATCTAAGGCTGAATTGAACTCTTGCAAATAATTAATAGAAAATAATTCTACACTTTTCTAACGTATAGCTAAAAGGTAGGTTCATTTTTTATACTATTTCACTTATCAAGCATTTACAAAAATACTAATATGTTGCTTATCCTGTTGGATATTCTATCAATTATTTGCTTCATATTTTTTTGAAATTCTTCTTTGTTTTCATTTTTCATAAAAACGAGTAACTTTACCTTGTTGAGTAAAAAGATAAGTTTGTACCAAAGTTTGTTTTTTTTTACAAACCAACTAATTCATCATTACTAAAAGAAAAATAAGATGTCGAAAATAGCTGTACTTCCCGGTTCTTTTGACCCTATCACGATAGGTCATTCAGAAATCATAGAACGTTCTTTGCCTTTGTTTGATAAGATTATCGTTGCCATAGGTGTCAATTCTAATAAAAAATATGTGTTTTCGCTGGAGCAACGCCTTGAATGGCTCGAAATGGTTTTTGCTGATTTTCCAACTGTCGAGGTTCAGCATTTTACCGGGCTTACGGCTCATTTTTGTAAAAAGGTAAATGCCAATTATTTGATTAGAGGGCTACGAACGAGTTCGGATTTTGATTATGAGCGCATTATTTCTCAATTGAATTATACTATTTCGGACGGGTTGGAGACTTTGTTTTTTATCAGCGAGCCTCAATATTCTCATATTAGTTCTACCATTGTGAGAGAAATCATAAGGGGCGG
>CALOED010000177.1:0-18899 GCA_942492005.1 uncultured Saprospiraceae bacterium | reverse complement strand
GGCGCAAGTAGAATTGGTTCGTGGTCCAGGTTCTGCACTTTACGGGCCAGGCGTGACTTCGGGTGTGGTTCATTTTATTACCAAAGACCCTTTTACGCATCCGGGTACTTCTTTTGAGACCTCTATTGGCGAATTGAACACCTTCAAGTTTGCTTTGCGTCATGCAGCACACAACGAAGAAAAAACGATAGGTTACAAATTTAATGTATCTTACAATCGTGCGGACGAATGGGGTTTAGACCCTCTTGACCCAACTGACCGCCAGACCATGAGTACGTTTCAAGACAATATCGTGGACCCTCTTGATGGCTCTATCGTTCGCAGTACAGGCGGAATGCTAACCAATAACAACGAAGGTTACGGGGTAAATGGTACCGTAGAATTTAGACCTAAAGACAATCTTTCCATCACAGGAACAGCAGGATGGAACTATTGGAGAGGTTTATTCTGGAATGAGCAAGGCGAAGGTTTGCAGCAAGTAAACGATTATTTCACGCAAGTGAGAGTACAATCAGGCGGCTTGTTTGCACAATTGTATTGGAATGGTAATTATACCAGCGATGATTTATCCAAAGCAGGTTTCTTGTATCGCTCTGGTCAATTGAGTTATATTGACAGAAATCAATTGGAAGGTCAAGTACAATATAGCTTTGACTTAGATGCTATCAATACCGACATTACCGTAGGAGCTGAGTATCGTGGTGCTACTTCTGACACTAAAACTCGTGTATATGGTAGAAATGAAGATGATGACGCATTCGGTATTGCGGGTGGATACATTCAAACTAAAACCGAATTGGGCGAAAAATTTGATTTGGTATTAGCGGCTCGTTACGATGCCTTTTTGGGAATTGATGAAACGTCGTTTTCTCCTCGTGCGGCTTTGGTTTTCAAAGCAAATGCTACGAATACGTTCCGTATGACGTATAACCGTGCTTTCTCTCCAAACTCGGTTTTGGTGAATAATATTGACTTCAAATTAGCTGATTTGGGCGCATTTGATATTTGGTTGTACGGTAATAAAAACGCTCAAACATTCGCTGCTAACAATAGCGTTAGTTGGTTTGTACCTGGCTTGCCAAACTCTGGTGGCTTAGGTATGGAATTAGGAACGGCTTATGCCTTTATTACAAGTGTAATTGCGCAGCAGATAGCTGCCGGAAACCCTGCATTACAAGGTTTAGCTCCATTGATGCCTGCATTGAGTGACCCTGCTACTCTTGCAGCCTTTGCACAAGCTACGGGCAATCCGCTTACACCGGGCGTTCCTGTGGATTTGAACGGCAGACCAATGAATATTGAAAATGCGCCAACAACTCAGTTGCGTTCAGATAATACATTTGAAATAGGCTACAAAGGCGTATTGAACGATCAATGGGCGATTAGCGCAGATGTTTACAATATCACTCGTGCTAATTTCACACAATTGCAGCAAATCAGTCCTCTGATTGTATTGCCTAATATGGCTTCTGATTTACAGACCAGTTTAGTTCCTTTCCTTACAGCAGCATTTCAGCAGCAAGGCATGGACCCTCAGACGGCAGCAGCAACCGCTCAGGCAGTAGCAGGTGCTTATGGTGCAACAGCAACAGCCGCAGCTTCGGGCCCGCTTGGAACTATCGAAACAGAGCAAATGCCTACTGACGGTGGCCCTCATGTCGCTTACGGCTATCGCACGTATGGTGAAGTCAATTTCTGGGGTGCTGATATTGGTTTGACTTACTATATGCGTTCTGATTTGTCTTTCTTCTTGAATTATTCTTGGTTGAGCCAAACAGAATTTATGGAGGCTGATTTAGGCGAACCTACGGGGTCAAATAACGTTTATAACTTGAACGTACCGATGAATAAAGTAAGATTAGGAATGGATTATTCTTCTAAGTCTGGCGCATTTGCCAACTTTGCTATTCGCTACAACGAAGGTTTTGAATCTACTTTAGGTTTGTATTCTGGCGAAGTTGAGCAGCGTATGTTAGTAGATGCTGGTGTAGGTGTCAAAATGGATAACGGTGTGACTTTGGTTTTGAATGGTACAAACATTACCAACAACGAATACCGTACTTTTCCTAGCTTCCCTAAAATCGGAAGACGTATGATGTTTACTGTTAGATATGAGTTTAAATAAAAATAAATTTGTTCCATATTAGACTTTATTACAGTGTTTCAAAAATAAGTTAATCTTTTCTCCAATGGTGGCTTGCCCCATTGTACTTTGGTTTTCAACGTAAACAAGGCAGCAAGCTACCTTGGAGTATATAAACAAACTTTTGAAACACGGTATTTATTCACAAAAACTAAATTCTATTACATAACTAACTGATAATGAAGATAGGCAAAGCGGCTTCGCCGCTTTGTGAATAATGGCTATTTGAATGGGAATAAATTCTAAAATTTTAAAAAAAACGGAATGGGCTATTGCTATTTTTATAAATAGTGATAGCCCGTTTTTTTTGGCTGTTGTTTCATAGAAATGATAGTGAAACTGTTAGGTAGCAAAGCAACTTGAATGGTTATTATTCCGTAAACGCAGAAGTAGATTAACTTTATTAGAAAAACAATAGATATGGAAACTCAAAGAAATCAAGAACGGCTAAACTTTGAACTTGCTATTGAAAATATAAAAAACAAGTTTGATGTTTCTTATATCGTTACTTCAAGTGGTCTTTCGAGAAAATTAATCAACCTTCTCAAAGCCAGTATAGTTACCCATTTCAAATCAAATCATGTCAGTAAGCTACTCACCATTCAAATAATTGAAGAAGCCCAACATCTGACAAATGAAGATATTGCTGAATTTACTCAACAAAAAGGTATAGAAGTTCAGCTTTTGAGGTTGCAATTAGAAGAAAAATAAAAAATGGGCTTTATCACGTTGATAAAGCCCATTTTTTTATTTTCATCATTACTTCACCGTAATATTCAAAGGCTGGAAAGTCAATGCTTTTTATTCGATTGATAATACAAATAACCTTCCGAAGCAGGTGCTTCAAATGTGCCGCTAAAATCTGCCTTCAAATCCAAGTCAATCGTTTTCGTCTCATTCGCTTCTAATCCTCTGAAATAGAAAACGATATAACCGTCTTTGAGTTCGTAATAATCAAATGTACCTTTTTCTTGCAAATCTTTCAATTGCCACAACTGCACACTCAATCCTGATGGAATGCCTACGATTGCCATTGGGCTAAATTGTTTTTCGGTCGTAAGGTTTTTAAGCGTAGCCGTCAATCGAACCGTTTCGCCTAGTTTGATTTTTTTAGCTGATAATTTGGTGTATAATTCCACTGCGCAATTTTCAGCATTGATAGGAAAAGTCGTTGAATAATTCAATGCTACATCTTGCGATAAGGCTTCTCCCAAACCTTTTTGAATAACTTTTACTTCGTTTTTATCAGAATTCAAATATGACGAAATATTGATGACCAATGGTTGATTTTGCTCATTTGAAATAACCATTTCACTCACTTTTTCGCCATTTACATAAATCAAAGCCGTCCCATTTTCTACCGTTGATTTTTTCTTTTTAGCATTTTCCAAAAGCGTTTTCATTGCCAAAACGGTGCTTTGAGTTGTGCCGAAGCCATAGGTTGATTTAGATTTTACAATAAAGTCAATGTTTTTATTCGTATTAAACGAAGAAGCACTTTCATCCCAATTATTGGCTTTTTGAATAGCTAACATCACCAAAGCCGTCGTTTCGATACTCAAATATTTGCCTTTAGAATGCGTCATGGAATGCGTTTTTCCTAGCCAATTTCCTTCTTTTTCTTGCATTTCCAATAAGTCATTCACCAAATCAACACCTCGAATATCTTGATTTTCGAGTAAAGCATTTGCCATCAATCCCATGATGTACGGGTCTTGACTTTCGATTGCGCCATTATAAGCCATTTCGATTTCTGAACTAATTTGGCTACCAAATCCAGCTTCGCACAATGCCCAAACGATATAAGCATTCCGAATCGCTTCACTTCCATTCCAAGAATGTAAATGTTTTTTGTTGTATTGCCAGCCACCTTTTCCGTCTTTTCTACTCAATAACCAATTGGCGGTGCGGTCAATCAAACTTTGCTCCACAGGATAAACTTTTTGCATTTCTACAAATTGCATTAAGCCGTAAGCCGTCAATCCTTCATGCGCTGGCGAGCGTCCAAACCAATCAAACCCACCGCCTTCGACTTCGTAACTCGTCAAACGTTTGTAACCTATTTCCAAAAAGTGTTTCGCATTTTTTTCTGTTTTAAAATCATTCAAGCCTTGCTCACGCAAATATTGCAATGCCAAAACATTCGGGTAATTTGTACTAGAAGTTTGCTCAAAACAACCATTAGGTTGGCGCATCATGCGTTTGGCACTTTCGGCAATATCGCTAACCGCTGACGGATAAATCGTTACTTCCCCTTCAATCGTTCCGTTTATCGGTGCTTGAATATTCAATTCATATTTTGATTTTTTAGCATTATCGCTCCACACTTCCTGAACTGGAAATCCTTTTTTCAAAATTCTAATCGGCTGTTCAAAAGCATCTGTCAGGCCATCTGTTACAAATATCGCCTTGATTTTATCGTCTCCAAACTGCGTTGTTCCAACTTTATACATCAAATTCAAAGTACGTTTTTCACGAGCTTTTAATGTAATATCCGTTGGGATTTGCTGAATAGCTTCAAAAGACGCAGGAACTTTAACAAACAATTGTCCTTCTATTGCTTTATCCGTGTTGTTCATCAAAGTCAAAGGAATCGTGATTTCATCGCCGAATAAAACCGTTGGCGGTGTTTTCATCAACATTCCAAAAGGCAATTGCGTAAAATAAGTCGCTTCTCCCCTTCCGATATTTCCTTGATTTCCAATGCCTTCTACTACGGCTTTGAAAGTTGAAATATCATCTGAATTATAAAATGTGACCGATGCCACACCATTTTTGTCCGTTTTTACGTTCGGTTTCCAAAAAATCGTAGAACGGAAATCATTGCGCATCGTCACGGGTTCGTCTTTGGCGGTGTATTTTGGATTATAAAATTCACGATTTTTATAATAACCTGATTTAAAACTTTTAGAAAAATGATACGCATTAATATCCGCTATGGAAGCATCATCATAGCCAGTAGGTATTTCAACTTTTCGAGTAGTCGCAGGCGTTTTGACTATACGCTTGGTAATGGTCTGATATTCAGCCGGAACGCTTACTTCTTTGGTCGTTGCAACTGTTTTTAGAACTGTTTTAGTAATCGTTTCATACCTAGCAGGCACTTCTACCAACACCCAAACTTGGCAATCATTCGGGTCTGCTGATAGGCAATTTCTATCCGCTTTGCGCTTCACCCATTTGGTATGAGCAGGTCGCACTTCGATAGTTTCCGTTACGGTCTCGTACTCTGCTGGCACGGTGATGAGTTTCTTACTTTCTGCTTTCGCCAATACGGTTTCTGTCACGGTCTCATATTTCGCTGGCACTACTTCAATTCGATATTTACTTTTTCCTTTTGCTCTATCTTCGCTTGAAATCACCGTTGAATGGACAAAAATCCGCTCTTGAGGTTTGATTAATATTTGCTCCGTTTTCGTTTCGTATTCTGCTGGCACTATTTCTATTTTAGTGGATGCCGCTTTGACCAATACCAATTCTTTTTTAATATCAAAAACGGGTGGCGTGTCTTTCGTTCCTGCCTTTATCAATACTTTTTTCTCCACCGTTTTATATTCTGCTGGAATATCTATGGTTTTGGTAGTAGCAGGCGTTTTCACTATTCGCTTGGTAATCGTCTGATATTCGGCAGGTATCGTAATATATCTAGCTTGCGCATTGTCTATTTTTAGTTGTGTGTTTCCAGCTTGAATTTGGCGAATAATCTCATCGTCCGATGCCGAATAGTCTGATTGAATATAAATATTTCCAATAGTATCCGTTCTTATTTCAATATTTCCATCTACGGTTACTTGAATATCGGAAATGTCTTTATTCAATAAATCTTTTCCGCCACTAACTTTCACGCCGTCCACATAAATGGCTGTATTATCGGAGCGAGAACCACGAATAGTGACTTTTTTATCATCATCAGAAGCAACACCAGCAGTAGTCGCAACGATTCCTGAAATTGACTTTGATGGCAATTTTTTAATCTCTTGGGCTGTAATTGTTTTTGTTGATATAAGTCCATCTTGGCGAATTAGCGGAACAGTATAAGCTACAATCTCAACTGTATTCAATTCCACGCCATTTTGGTCAAGATTGACATGAAGGTTTGTTATTCTACCTGCCTGAATTTTAACAGGTATATTTGCCCCTCGATAACCAACATATTGTATTTTTAGAATATAATCGCCATCTTCAATCTTTTCCATCTTAAAATGGCCATCAAAATCAGAGTGTACGCCTGTTACAAACGTTTCTCCAAGTCTGTTTTCTACTGATTTAAACAGCGCAATCGTAGCAAAAAGAATAGGTTCAGCATTTAATTTATCACTTACCGTTCCTTTAATTCCTCCTTTTCCATCAGTCGTTTTCTCATAACTAACAGTATAAGATTTTCCATAATTAATCAGATTGTATTCGCCATATTTATTGACCGCCACACTTACGTTTACGCTGTCAATCACGGTACTCAAAATCAATCGGCGACCATATTGCAACGGAACGCCTCTGAATGCGAAATAGCCATTTTTGTCCGTAGTCGTTTTAAAATCCGTACCTCTCAAAAAGACTTCTACACCTTCTTCCAAACGACCTTTTGCATCTCTGACATATCCTTCAATCTTTGCATCTTCCGCCTGAAATTTCATCGGCATCAACGCCAAATCCAACTCATCCGACCAATGCACTTTGCGCCAACCTTGCGTCAGCATCAAATCATCCAACGCCTTCAATTGGTCTTTTTCGGGATGTTTTTCGGGGTTTTCAAAATAGAAATTCGGTTCTTCAATCGCGCCTTTTAGCTCGCTTTCTAAAAAGAAATGTGCTAAAATCTGACCTTGTTTATCATCGGCAAACGATAATAATTTATCATCAACTACCGCCAACGAAAACTGCCCTTCTACGGGATTTCCTTTGTCATCTTTGACCGCAATAGACAAATTTACTGGTTCACGAGGCAAATATTTTTCTTTGTCTGTGGTGATTTTTACATCCAGTTTTTTATCATAATTCACAAAAGCGAGCCGCTCGGCTTGTGGTTTTTTATCAATATCAAAAAGCGTTAAATGCGCTACACCTGCGGGCATATCTTTCTTTGCCAACTTAAACAATTGATTTTCTCCTGCCTTTAATTCTAATTTTTTGGAGTTATAAACCTTACCTTTCATGGTAGCCGTTGCAAAAACTTCCACATTCTGATTAGCTACTGCCGAAAGGAAAAGATGCTCTTTATCTTCTTTGATGAATGACAAAACATAACCTTGCGCTTGAACGGTTGGCAAAGCAAATTGCTCTTGAATGCCTTTGGGTTGCGTGATTTTTGCGTAATAATTTTCATCGGCGTTTGGCGTAAATTGTACTACGCCCATGCCTTGATGATACGATTTGAAATCAGCGACTTTTTCGTTTTTACTATTAAAAATCGTTCCTGAAACATCGGCAGGTTTGCCAAACTCATTCAATGCTTTGAATGCTACGGTATTTGGAAAATTGGCTAAAAAATTGCCGCTTTCTGCCAAAAATTGTAAATCAATATTATTCACCACTATCGGAATTGCCCTCGAAATGCTCTCCGTTTGCCCATTAAAAACAATAACTACATTCAATAACCCATCAGAGGAATCTAATTTTTTTGGCAATTTGAATGTAATTTTAGCTTGCCCTTTGCTGTCTGTTTTGCCCAATAAATTTACAATTTCATCATTATCTGCATTCGCAACATATCTAAAATCTAGATTGCCTAATTGCGTATTTTCAAGAGTTTTGAGTTCCAAATTCGCTATCACTTCATCGCCTGCGCCATAAGCCTCCCGAGCAAATTCTAATTCCATTCTTAAATTCGGCAACACTGATTTCCTCACCGTAATCGAGCGCTCAATACCAAATTTGCGCTCTTTTTTATTGCCAATCAATTCAATTTTATTGGTATTAAAATCTGTAAAAAACTCGTCTTTCACAGGATAATTCAAGTCATTTTGCTGCCAATTTGTGAACGCTTTGATTTTATATTGTCCACCAACTATTTTTTCGTCCAATACAATATCTCCATACGCCACACCATCTTCTACCATCAGCGTCAATCTTTTCTCTGCCGTACCTTTCGGGTTGAGCCATTGCACATAAACTTTTCCGCTTTTTTGACTCGGCAAATTGGTCAAAGCATCTCGAACATATACCGCAAACCAAACTTCCTCTCCTGGCTTATATTGTGTTCTATCGAGGTGCAAATACACTTTTTCGGGTGCGTAATGGTTATTAAATACATCCATTTGCGCTTGTAATACCTCTGCGAATGTGCGTTTTTTGTTGGGTATGGAATCTATTGTAGGGACTGAATTTGAAAAACTCAACACAGGTTCAGCAATTGAAAATGGTGGTTTTATATCGTCTTGAAAAGATGCTTTTTGAGTAGTTTTTTGTTTTTTGGAATGATTTATTTCACGTTTTTTATTCGATTTTTTATCGTTAGAATTTTCTATATGAGTAAATGATTTTTCTATTAAATCATCATTTAAAAACGCCTCTCCTATTCGCTCTTCGTTCAGCGTTGGACTATTTGAAATATCTTGCTTTTGGTCTGATGGCAGCATCAAACTCGCTACGATTAAAAAGGCAATAATCAACATCATACTTATCGTTTTTAGGTTAAAAAATAGTAAGAATTTGTTTTTGGGCGGGTTCGGTTCATCCAATAGGGCGTTCATCTTTTCCCACGCCTGGTCAGAAAAGTCGAACTCATGGTTGGTGAGTTTTTTGTTTATTTCATTGCTAAAATCTTTCATTGTTAAAATCTTTCATTGCCTGCCTGCGGCAGACAGGTTTTCATTGCTATATGGGTTGTTGCTGCTATTTACTGCACTAACAACAGTTTTTATTGCTTCAATACCTTTATCGTCTCTTTTCCTCCAGCGGTTTCAATAGTCAGTAAGTAAATGCCCGTAGCTACACCTTGCATATTAAAATCAAATCTTTTGGCGTTATTTACGTTTTTTGAGGAAATCAATTTGCCTGAAATTGTCTCTAATACGATGCTTTGAATGGGATAATTTGAGGTGATGAATAAATCTTTGACTGTTGGATTTGGGTAAGTTTGAATAGTTAATTTGGGCTGTCGTTCTAAAACTTCAAACTCATTAGCTTTCTTTTCTTTACCTTTTATTTGATAAACAGGTATCCATTCTCCTACTTGAAATCGCATTGTATCCAACACCCAAACTTGACAATCTTCTGGGTCTGAAGAGAAACAACAATGACAGTTTTTGGATTCATTGCAATAGATTTTCTTCCATACCGCCATAATAGTGTCCACTTCTATCCATTCATCCCTTATATATCGATAGTCTTCGCTTGCTTTTAATTGGTTAAGTTGAGCCGTGTCTGACTTCAACACCGATTTTTGTTTAAAAAACCCAATATTATCCATTGTCTCAACCAATGCCCCAATGGGGTTCGCTTTATCTTTATGCCACTTATAAGGATCGTATTGTTGCGCATTGACGATTAAAGACAACATCATAAAAAAAGCAATACTTGTAATGATTAATTTATTCATCATTTTATGATTTTATGGTTTTATGGTTTTTAAACGCCCGAATTAGCTTTCATTTCTTTTTTTTCAATCGCCTCCAACGCTGCTTTTAATAGTTTTTTTCCGTTTGCCAAATGCCATTTAGAAGTACTTACAGTGATTTTTAGCATTTCTGCTATTTCTCGTTGCTTGTAACCAACCACCACTTAGAGCGAAAAAACGGCTCTGGTATTTTCGGGCAATTGCTGAATGAGTTGATACAAATCTTCGGCAAGCAATTGTTCAATCGCTTCGGCTTCTATCGAAATATCTTTTTCGGTATTAAAATACATTACCGCTTTATATTTTATCTTTCTTCTCACATAATCAATCGAAGCATTAAAAACGATGCGAGCAATCCAACCGCCAAGCTCTCCCGTCGGTTGGTATTGGTCAATGGATTGGAATATTTTCAAAAAAGCTCGATTCAACACATCAATCGCTTCCTCCTGATGGCTCGTATAGCGCATACAAATCCCTAGCATCTTACCGTAATATTTCTGGTAGAGATACTTTTGAGCCAGTCGGTCACGCTTGCTGCAACCTTTTACTAGCTGTTGGTCGGTGCTATGGGATGAATACTTGATTTATTCTGTGATTAAGTGATAAAATAAATCTAATCGCTGTACATAGGTATCAACGAGTGCAAGGTTTGAAATGGTTGGTGAAAGGTTGAAAGTTTTTTTTTAAAATCCAAAATTGTTCGCCTTAACAAAAATTCGGTAGTGTATAGGGGTTGCTATTTTCTTTTTTTATCATCTCATTTTCTTTTGCTTTTTCAAAAATAGGCTTGCTCATTATTAATTTTTGAAAAAATCCTATATATTTATCATAACAATTAGACAACCAAATTTTAAATGTTATGATACCTCAATTAAATCACGAATTACATTCGCCTTCTTATGCTTTCTTTGTACTCAATGCCACACAAGTATTGATGTGGGCTAATCCTGTTTTCTCTGCCATTTCAGGGTATGAAAAAAATAATGCAATTGGATTAGCATTCTCCGAACTGTCTAACAAGCAGCGTTTTCATCAAAATTATCGCCAAATTAAAGACTCCGTACAGAGCCTTAATACTTTTCGTGGTCAAGGACATTTTGTCAATGCGCAAGGCAAAACAGAACTTTGCCAGTTAGATATTCGTCCTGTTTTTGATAGTCGTGGACGATTGAAGTGCTTTATCGGCTATGGTGTTGATAATGCTTCTATCCGTGATATGACTATTCCAAAACTAGAACAACAAGTCATCACATCTGTCCAAGCAGATTGCCCGAAAATGACCGTAGAACAAGCACATATCCTTTGGACAAAAATTTTACACCTTATCTGTAATGAAGGCATTTATCGAACGGCGAATGTCAAACTCAAAGACATTGCCTACGCTCTAAAAACCAATACCACTTATGTTTCGCAAGTGATTAATCACTTTGCGCAGTTCAACTTCCACCAACTTATCAATGAACAACGAGTACTAGAAGCCAGAACGCAACTACTTCTGCCCGAAAATAAGTATTTAACCATTGATGCGATTGCGGAACAGTGTGGTTTTAAGAGTCGAGCTACTTTCTATCGAGTGTTCAAAGCCGAATTGAATATGACACCTAAGGAGTTTGTTGAATTAGGAATTGAGAATTAGGAATTAGGAATTGAGAATTAGGAATTAGGAATTGAGAATTTAAAATATTTTTTATGAAAACGGATAATGTGGTTTTGGAGAAAAGTTATGCTTTTGCTTTGAGGATTGTTAAAATGTATCAATTCCTTATTCAAAAACATAAGATGTATGAACTTTCTAGCCAAGTTTTAAGAAGCGGTACTTCTATTGGTGCTAATGCGGAGGAAGCTATCGGTGGACAATCTACTAAGGATTTTATTTCCAAATTAGCTATTGCCTACAAAGAAGCACGAGAAACCCACTATTGGCTCAGATTATTAAGGGATAGCGAATATTTAGAACCTAATGTTGCTAACTCAATGCTCAAAGATTGTGATGAGCTATTAAAAATAATCGGTTCTATTCTCAAAACCACCAAAAAGAAATCTATTAAAAACTATATCTTAATTACGCTACTCTTTTTGTTCAATTAGGCGTTGAGAATTAGGAATTGAGAATTAGGAATTAGGAATTAGGAATTAGGAATTAGGAATTAGGAATGCCTAGCGATTTTCCAGATTTTAATAAATCTTCCACTTTCACCATGACTTTTGATACATCAATATACTGCTGACACTGTGTAGTCGAGTTGTCACGAGTATTGTCGTCAATAGCAGAAACAGGCGCATATTTCAAATCTGCATCATCGAAATCATCCTCTTTGAAATCTTTATCCCCTAGTTTGTATTGTTGATAAACATCATAGTTTTGGCTATTGATGGTCAATGAACACTGTAATGCAACTCGCTCTGTCAATGGCATATTGCCCAAACTAGGCGAACCCGGTATCGTAGCAGTAGGATTTTCATAATTACAACCCTGTGGCTCAGTAGGCATTGCATTTGCCATATTCAAGGTGACATTACTGAAAGATGGACAATTCGTACTGCCGCCATTATAATGGATACGATACATATAAGTAGGCAAAGTCATCATACCATCCCAATAATTGTGTGGTGCATCTATTACCGAAATATCTCGCTTGACGTAGCAAATATCGAATAGCCAACCATTCGGGTCAATATTCTTAAATGTATTGGGACTGATATATGGCGCACTAAAACCTTGTATCAGCGGATTGATATTCAATAAAACATCCGTTCCTGTAATACCATGAACGTTACCGTCCAAAATCGCACAATCCATACTCACCATACCATCTTCTTCATCTCCGAGTAAGTGAACCGCCGTTTGATTATTGCGTAATGCCGTCCCGTGTGATAAGAATACATTAGAAAAGTTTTGCGCCCATACGCCATAATCACAATCCTTAATCTCTGTATTCTTAATTTGACAATGTAAGACATCATCCACCCAAACCCCATAATTTTGATAATTTTCAACCGTGCTTCCATGTAGCAACACTTGCTTTGTATGAATAGCCATCAATGCTTGATGATGACCGCCATTGCCATCAAAGGTACTATTCGATACTTTTATACCGTAAGCATCCTCGACAATAATACCATGATTATTATCACTGAAAGCGGTATTCTCCACTAAATACAAGTCACTAGAAGGGCTAGTGCCATTTTTTGAAATCAATACCTACTTCAAAATTATCAAATGACGCATCCGCTATCTGAAATAATCTAGGCGCATCCATAAGTATGCCTGTGTTATTGTTGCCTTCAAAAATCACCTGATTGGAAATAAATGAAGCTCCATTGTCTGCAATAATACTAGCCGTTGCGCCATAAGTCACTTTTCCGTCATTGAGTGTAAAATAGGCATCTCCATCTGGTCCAAATTTTGAATTGTCTTCTATTTCTAGTATAGTCTCTTGTGGCTGATTGGCATCTCCTTCTATTTTCAAATGCGCTCCAGTCTCAAAATCCACCGTAGCTGTAGCTGCTACTTGTAAGCGTCCGCTTCCCAAAATCTCTGCGATATCAGTCGCTGCATTTCCGTTATTTACTATCGTCAAAGTACCTTCTATGCGCAAGGTCGCTGCATTGCCTGTGCCATTTGCCCAATAGTTGACCAATGCGCCATCTTCCAAAATCAATTCTCCGCCTTCTTCTACGATAAGTTTTGACCAGCCATTGATGCGGAGTGTGCCGCCTTTTTTAATGTGGACTTTCGAGCCAGCAGCTACTCTGATTTCTGCTCTATCATTATAATACACACTTCCAATAGAAAACAAGCCGCCATCTTCTACTGTCACACCGCAGCCATTGACATAGCCTTCATAGAAGCCAGAGGCATTTGGATTGCCGCTATTGGCAAAGCCTACGGGATGATTGTTATTGTTGACTAATAGCTGTCCGCCATAGGCGACAGTAGTATGAATATAGCGACGCTTGCCGCCGAAGTTGTAAACCGTATTTAAGCTACTTGTGATTTCACGGACATTGGTGGTGAGTTCATTATTGAGCCATGCTCGATTTGCTGATGTCAATTGTACATGATATTCATTGGTATCTGGTGCGAAAAAGGCTTCAAATGGTGTTAAACTTGGATTAGGATTAATTGGGTTTAAATAATTATCAACATGATAAAATAAATTATTAGTATTTATATCAAGTGTACTAATGCTAGGCATAAAACAATGTGTGCCTTGTCTTTTATCAATATTAAAAGTTCCAGACTTTTCCAATTCTCGGACTAATAATCCTGTAAAAGTTTGCATACAACCGGGTACATTATCATAAGTGCCTGAATTTCCTCCTGAAGTTAAAGTCATATAGTGAAAATCATTAGGTACAGACTGACCATTGACATTAAACAGATATGACTCTGGTAGTTTTAAAAATGAAGTATAATGATTGGAATAAAAGAAATTGTGGGCTGACCTTATAGATACTTCAAAGGTTCTCACATTATTTCCAACAATCATATCATCTCTATATACTTGAACGATAGTATCTCCTGCTAAAAAACCTTGATTAATAGACTGCTTGCTCCCATTAATAACTGCCACATTACGAGTAAGCGATGGATAACCCAAATTGCTGCGCTCTGCCATATACGAATTTCTAATACAACTATAATCTAAGCTATTAGGCGCAATTTGCCAAATCGACTTTGTTGAAAGTACATTATCATTGTGGTCAACCGTTCCAATATTCGGTGATTGATAAATCCCCTTATCGACAGCATCCAAAAAGGTTTCATAAAGTAATTGTCTCGCTCCCGGCGCATCAAGTCCTTCCCATAGTCGCATGACCGTTGGGTCTTGGTCTTGAACCGCACTAAGGTGTGCCAAGCCCCAAACCGTAGCTTGAACGCCCATAGGAACAACTGCCCCTTGATGAGGCGAATCAAAGGAAACATAAGTTCTTACACCATGATATTTTCCATTTTGCTCCATATTGGTTAGTGTAAATCGGGCGATTTGTCCGCCCATACTTGCGCCTATCACTACTATTTCGTCTCCATTACAATCTTTCACCGCATTCACTTGGTCTATTAGTGCTTCTAAGACCATAGCACTTCGCTGAATATAATCTGTTCCATCGGCAAAATCTAAGAAGATTAAATCATAATTAGCCGCTTGAAAATCGGTAATCTGTGCGGGCATTTCTCTAAATATCTGAACATTTGTTCCTTTTATCAACCCTTGCGACAATACATCCCATCCCGTAGTTCCATATCTGATAATAGGACTCCCCAGGAATATTGGGGTCAAAGAATGCGGTTTGTAAAAAATCAAAACCATCTACGAAAATTACAGGATTTCTAAGGGTTTTATCCGTTGGGTCTGCATATTTAATGTAAGCATTGGCATAACCTTTATTGGGTTGAGAATAAGGATTGCTTGTAGGATAAGCATTGCTACAAGGCGGTGTAAACATAGGCGATTCTATCTGCCAGATGGTATCAGGCGGAGTATATTGATAAGTGGTTCCGTTAAGATTATTCTCTTTAATCCTAAAAGTAGCTGATGCCGTTTCACTTATCCAGCCGCCACCCATATCATATACCATTCTAAAATTAACTGTTTTATAGCCTACTGTACTATATTGATGTATAATAGGCGTTCCCATTTGATTAATCAGTTGTTCGCCTTGCCCATCATTAAAATCCATAAATAAGGAGTCTAGTGTAAAGCAATTGTTATTAAAGTTGCCTCCAATATAAAAGTGAACTTCCTTATGAACCAATTCTTTATCAGACACATCGGTACTAAAACCATTCATTACAAATTGAATATCACCAGAACTTGTTGTGACGGCTTCACAATCGGCTGTAATTTCTATGCACTGTCCGTACATATTGCGTACACCTTGACTACAAGGTGTCGTTTGAGCTGATACATGGCATAGGCATACCAGCCCAATGACTATTGTCATTAGATACTTCATAATTTTTTGATTTTAAAATTTATAAAAAACTATTAATAGAATAATTCGAATAAGGTCGTATCTCCTTTAGGAACATATATTAATTCCTGATGATTAGTATTAACATTGTCTTTTGTAATAAACCAAACTAATTTGTTTTCATGATTACCTCTTGCCTCTTTAATGAACGCCTCGTCAATATTTCGTCCATACCAAGGTCCATAATTAACTATTCCATTAATATTCATGTAATCTTGGTCATTGAAAGGGTTGACATTCTTAACATGGATTTTTAACCAAGCCAAAGGGTCAAGAATAATATTCATATTATTCTCTCTATTAGGAAGAAAGTCATCTTTAGGGTTTACCAACTCATAATAACCGTCTTTGATAGCATCAAACATATAAATATAGTTAGCAGATTCTGGAAAGGTAATTTCATAAAAACCATTTACATTAGTTGAAAGTGTATCGTAAACAGAAGTAGAACCGCCGCCACCCCAGATAGCTTCTTGTCTCAACAAGCGAACCTTAGCATAAGGAATCGGTGTGTTAGTACCATACTCTAATACTTGTCCTTTCACTGTTGTTGGTTGCAATACAGGTTCATTATCATCACAACTACTAATACTGATTAGTAAAGAAAAGGCGATTAAGCCCAAATACATTTTTAAATTTTTCATTTGTACAAGTTTTAATAACGTGATTGATTTGTTAATTCTATTCGTTTTTTTTGATTTTTTTATAAAAAACTATTAATAGAATAATTCGAATAAGGTCGTATCTCCTCCTTCGCAGAGTATAGTATCTCTAAATTCTTGATACATACCATCTTTGGTAACCCACCAAATCAGAGGAATATCTTTATTCCCTTTTACCTCTTGTCTAACATAAAAATCAATACTTCTTCCATAATGGTTTTGAGGACTTGCTCCTACAATAGGGTGAGTATAAGCTGTTAATAAATCATTATCATCAAAAGGATTTATATTCTTTACATGAAGTTTAAGCCATGCATAAGGATATATGTGAACATCCATTATATTTTCTTGGTAAGATTCAGGAACGAGAGCAGGAGACGATAATTCCCAATAACCATCTTTATAAGCACTTATATAATAATCGTAACTTCTGTTTTCACGAAAACGGAACTCATAAGCACCATTTATATCTGTACGAATAGTATCTTCTATGGAACTAAAGCCACCTGATTGTACGCTCCATTCTTGTTTTATCAATACCACAGTTGCGTTTTCTAAAGGTGTACCTTTACCTGCATCTTTAACAATACCTTTAACAATCGTTTCTGTTAGTGTTACAGGTTCATTATCATCGCAACTACTAATACTGATTAGTAAAGAAAAGGCGATAAAACCCAAATACATTTTTAAGTTTTTCATTGGTATAAGATTTAATAACGTGATTGATTTGTTAAGTCTATTTATTATTCCCGATAGCTATCGGGATTGATTTTTAGTTTCTTCTATTTAAAATGATAAACCTACTCCTATGTAAATTTCCTTGCTCACCATGCCTAATCGAGCCATTAAATCATCTGATATTTCAATTCGTCCTCCTATTAAATGCCTCCATCTTATAGTTTTTTGCTTATTCAGCATTATACCCGTTCCAAGTTCTAACGCCAATCTGCCTTGCCTAATCAGCAAAAGCCCATTTCCTATAACGTTGGTCGTATGTTCTGTTCCCCAGATAGGTCTTGTGGTGTTTCCTAGTATGCCCGTTCCACTCTGTATATAAGTGTCTATAATTGCTCGTTCTGCTCTATAATCAATAGCAGTACTTAGGGCAAATTCTATATATTTTCGATTGATGATTTTTCGTTCATAGGTAAGATTTAGGCTTTTTCCTATTAAGAAGAAATTCCCATTAATATGAACAGTATTATGGTCGCTGGTGTGTTTTGCTGTTTTTAATAGATTGACTTGTGCATAGCTTTGATTAGATAGGCTAAGAATTGAAAAAATGATTAGAGTATATATTTTAACTTTTTTCATTTGTATAAGATTTAATGACGTGATTGATTTGTTAATTCTATTCATGGTGTTTTTATTTTTAGTGTTTCTTTTCTTTTAACAAAGGTGCTAGATTTAGAAATAAGATGCAAATAGTTGTTGTCTCAAAACATAAACCGCTGTCTCAAAACATAAACTGAGAGATAAGTGCGAAGTCAGGTGACCGAGATTTTGGTTTTATTTTCCATTTTAGCAAGTGCATAGCGAGCTATCTGTCCGCCCATACTTGCGCCTATTACTACTATTAAGTATCGTATTGTTGCGCATTGACGATTAAAGACAACATCATAAAAAAAACAATATTTGTAATTATTAACTGATCTTACGCAAGGTTCTCGCAGAGGAACAGAGGAGCAGCGTTTTTGAATGGATAAATGGCGTTTCCGTACAAAGTGCGTAAAATGTGTTACTTAATTTATTCATCATTTTATGGTTTTTAAACGCCCGAATTAGCTTTCATTTCTTTTTTTCAATCTCTTCCAATGCTGCTTTCAAGAGTTTTTTTCCGTAATATTTCTGGTAGAGATACTTTTGAGCCAGTCGGTCACGCTTGCTGCAAGCTTTTACTAGCTGTTGGTCGGTGCTATGGGATGAATATTTGATTTATTCTGTGGTTAAGTGATAAAATAAATCTAATCGCTGTACATGAGTATCAACGAGGGGAATATGTGAAATGGTTGGTGGGTTTGGCAAAACAATTTAAAAAATCGTTTAATCAATTGCCTATCAATTTTTTTATAAAAAAATAACATTGAACAGCAGTTTCTTATTTGGCTTTTATTCTTTCATCCAATAAGAAACTGCTGATATTAAATGACCGATTTTACTCAGTAAATAAACCTAACTTCCCATAGGGATAGCCTCAATCAATCGTTTGGTATATGCTGACTTTGGTGAATGATAAACCGCTTCTGCACTTCCAATTTCTTCTATTTTTCCGTTATTCATCACCATTATTCTATCAGAAATCAATTTGACAACAGATAAATCATGCGAAATAAAAATATAAGTCAGTTGAAATTTTTCACGCAATTCGATAAGTAAATTCAAAATCTGCGCTTGTACCGAAACGTCCAAAGCCGAAACCGACTCGTCGCATACTATAAATTTTGGCTCTACTGCCAATGCTCTTGCAATGCAAATGCGTTGTCGTTGTCCGCCCGAAAACTCATGCGGATAGCGATTATAGTATTGCTTATCTAAGGCAACTGTCTCCAATAATTCTAAA
>CALOED010000176.1:0-2683 GCA_942492005.1 uncultured Saprospiraceae bacterium | reverse complement strand
TTACCAACTTCTACGAGTCCTGCCTGCCGAAAATTTAGAATTTTGCTTTTTGGTTGGAATCCGATAGGATGTTGAGCCTAAGTTTTGATAGCGAAGCCTTAGAAGTACAGCGTAGAGTAGTGATAGAGGAATTTAAAGAAGTCTGCCTCAATCAGCCTTACGGCGATACTTGGCATCATCTCATGGATTTGACTTACAAAGCGCATCCTTACAAATGGCCAACGATTGGCAAAGAAATCAAGCACATCGAAGAGGTAACGATGGAAGATATTAAATCTTTTTTCTATGGTCATTATCGACCGAACAATGCCATTTTGGTGGTTTCTGGAAATGCTAGCCTCAGTCAAGTCAAAGCATTGAGCGAAAAATGGTTTGGCGAAATTCCAAAAGGCGCAGCCAATAAGCGAGCGTTAGAAATAGAATTGCCTCAAAGTGCTTTTCAGTTCAAGGAAGTTTCTGCTGACGTGCCTTTAGATGTCTTGTATATGGCATTTCATATTCCGAATAGAAACCATCCTAATTATTATAAAATAGATTTACTTTCCGATGTATTGAGCAATGGTGCTTCGTCTCGGCTGTTTCGTCGTTTGCTCAAAGAGCAGCAAATATTCACCGATATAGACTGCTACATCACAGGTAGTTTAGAACCTGGACTATTCTTAATAGAAGGCAAACCAGCAAAAGGCGTTTCTATGGAAGCCGCAGAAAATGCGATTTGGAACGAACTCGAAATGCTAAAACAAGAACTCAGTCCTGCAGACGAACTGGAAAAACTAAAAAACAAGATAGAAAGTTTGCTTGCCTTTTCGGAAGCCAGCATTATGACCAAAGCCATGAATTTGGCTTTTTTTGAATTGATGGAAGATGCCAACCGCATCAATGGCGAAGCAGAAAGGTATCAGGCGGTCACGGTAGAAGACATTCAACTGATGGCGCAAGAGATATTCAGAAAGGAAAACTGCTCGGAGTTAAGGTATTTGGCAAAGAAGAAAAAAAAGGGCAAAGGCAAGAAAAAGAAAAAGCAGCAAATTTAGATACGCTGCTTTTATTTCAAAAATCGCCCCATACAGCTTGCAATGAGCTATTTTACATATAAAATATAAAGCGAACAAAAAAGAGTTTTGAAATTTATCAACACTCTTTTTTATCCGCATTCATTAACAATTTAATGCTTCTTTTCATTAAATATGCAATGCTCGGTTGCCCGTAGCCGCCAAAGCTGCTTCTTTAGTCGCTTCGGTATAAGTAGGATGCGCATGAGAAGCACGAGCAATATCTTCGGCCGAAGCACGAAACTCCATCGCTATCACCGCTTCGGCAATCATATCGGCAGTACGAGGCCCAACCATGTGAACGCCCAACACTTCATCCGTTTCTTTGTCCGCTAAGATTTTTACCATTCCTTCGATGTCGGTACTTGCTCTAGCTCGCCCTAAAGCTCGCATTGGAAATTTACCAACCTTGTACGCTCGCCCCGATTCTTTTAGTTCCTCTTCGGTATAGCCAACAGCCGCCACCTCTGGCCAAGTGTAAACCACGCCCGGAATAAGTTTGTAATGAATATGAGGCTTCTGCCCATCTATCCTTTCCGCTACAAATACGCCCTCTTCTTCGGCTTTATGAGCCAACATTGCGCCTTTTATCACATCGCCAATCGCATAAACGCCCTTTACCTTCGTTTGCAAATGTTCATCCACTTCGATGCGTCCACGCTTATCCGTTGGGATGCCTACGTTTTCTAAGCCTAGCTTATCCGTGTAAGGTTTGCGCCCAACAGCAATTAAACAATAGTCCGCTTGCAATTCAATTTCTGTGTCTTTTTCTCTATGTTTCGCTTTGAGTGTTGTCACTTTTCCATCAGAAGTTACTTCCGTTACTCCATATTTCAAATGGAATTTCACGCCCAATTTCTTCATAGAACGCATCAACTCTTTGCTACAATCCGAATCCATTGCCGCTATAATGCGGTCAGCATATTCCACTACTTCCACTTTTGTGCCTAGTCGAGCATATACCGAACCCAATTCCAAACCTATCACACCGCCACCAATTACCGTCATTCTCTCTGGCACTTCCGTGATTTCGAGGGCTTCGGTAGAAGTGATGATTTTATCTCCATCATAATTAAACGAATCAAAAACTGTTGGCTCTGACCCCGTAGCTATAATCACTTTATCCGTTTTGACTTCCTCTTCGCTACCGTCGTCTTTGGTCACTTTGATGGTATTCGCATCCACAAACGAACCGAAACCTCGATGCACATCTATTTTGTTTTTGTTCATCAAAAAGTCAATCCCTTTTACCGTTTGCGATACTACTTCGCCCTTGCGCTTTATCATTTGCGCCATATTCACTTCCAATCCGCCTACATCAATCCCGTGTTCTTTGAATTTATGAACCGCATTATGGTAATGCTCGGAAGAGTCCAAAAGTGCTTTTGATGGGATACAACCCACGTTCAAACAAGTACCTCCCAATGTTTTGTCTTTTTCAATAATGGCGGTTTTCATACCCAATTGCGCACATCTGATGGCTGCTACATAGCCGCCAGGCCCCGAACCGATAACGGTTACATCATATTTCATATTTGTATTTTTTGATTTCTAATGAATTTTTCTTTTTATAAATTTTCCATTTTAACACATAGTCTGTTTAATTTTCTTCAAAAAAATAATTGATACAA